>JBOHST010000334.1:0-1652 GCA_050733375.1 Gemmatimonadales bacterium | reverse complement strand
GGTCAGCGTTGCAAGACCGCATCGTCCGAGACCATCGTGCCTGGCTTGCTAAGCACGGTGGGCGACGTCCCAAGAACCCAGAGAGTATGCACACGGCGCTCAGCCCAAAGCAGCTCGTCGATTGGCGGGGTCGGTGGGACCTAATCAAGGATCGCTTGGGGCATGCTGCCTAACCAGGCATGAAGCTGACAGCCCGTGGCGGCCGCTTGAAGAGGAAGGGATCTTTCTTGTCTGCGGCCGCCGCAGGCCGCAGCTTATGCGCGATCCGTTAGATGGCCACGACAACACCAATACTTTGGGGTTGCTCGAGGGATGTTCCAGCCATGACGAAAACCACCCCTACTCCGGTCTCCTCGCACGGGTGGGAATCTCAGCGGTCATCCGCTCGGGGCCCGAGGTCCCAAACCGAATGAGTACGTGCCGCGCCCCAGCGAATCGAGCTACCCTGGTAAGCTCTGTCGGGGTGAGAGAAGTGTGGCGGCCATCTAACCAGCGCATGAAGCTGGCGGCGCGAGTTCACCAGTTGTTTAGTGTACGTTCAGGGCGCCGCAGCTTATGCGCGTTTCGTTAGGCCGTTGACGCGCGCCCAATGCCAGAAATCTCTCGCTTTCTCGGAATCGTCATCGGCATGTTCTATCGCGACCACGGACCTCCGCACTTTCACGCCGTGTACGGCGACCACCAGGCCACGTTCGCGATCGAGACGGGCTTAATGACAGGCGACTTGCCACCACGCGCACGGGCCCTGGTGCTTGATTGGCTGGCATTGCACCGAGTAGAGTTGTTGAAGGATTGGGAGCTGGCCCGGGCAGGCCAGCCCCTCGATCGGATTCCCCGTTGGAGTGATAAATGGACTATCAACTCGTCGAGGCTCGCCACGTGGCCGACCATGTGCTCTGGCTGCGGTTCCGCGACGGAACTGCCGGTGAGGTCGACCTAGCTCCGGAGCTGCAAGGGCCTGTTTTCGAGCCGCTCCGAGACCTCAAGCTTTTCAAGCAGTTCAAGATCCATCCTGAGTTCCACACACTCGTGTGGCCGAACGGGGCAGACTTTGCCCCGGAATTCCTCCATCGCGCCGCGCGCGTCACGGCCTAACCAGCGCATGAAGCTGTCGCGCCGGGGCGGCCACTTCGGGGGGAACAGATCTTTCTTGATTGTGGCCGCCCCACCGCGCAGCTTTTGCGCGATTCGTTAGATGGCCACGACGACACCAATACTTTGGGGTTGCTCGAGGGGTGTTCCAGCCATGACGAAAAACCACCCCTACTCAGGTCCTCTCGCACTGGCCGGCATCTCAGCGGCGATCTGCCCGGGGCCCGAGTTCCCGAACCGAGTGAGTCCGTGCCGCGCCCCAGCGCAGCGAGATACCCGGGTGAACTCTGTCGGGGCGAGAGAAGTATGGCGGCCATCTAACGGATCGCGCTTGAGCTGCGCGGCGACAGAAAAGATTGCTTCATTAGCCTAATCTACCGCCGCGACAGCTCCAAGCGCTGGTTAGGACGCCGCCTCATCGCACTCCCCGCCACTGGGCTTCCATTGACTTCTCGCTGCGTTGGGGCGCGCCACCTGTGGTGCGTCCGTTCGGGATATTCAATGCCCTGGCGGGACACCGCTGAGATCTTGCCTTGATGAGAGAGAGCGTCCGCGGTGGT
>JBOHST010000333.1:0-1680 GCA_050733375.1 Gemmatimonadales bacterium | reverse complement strand
CGGGTGTGGCCGAGCAACGCGTCTGGGCCGCGCACGTTCGAGGCAAACCGGAGATTGCCGTCTCGGAGGCGGCTGAGGGCTTCGTGCGCAGAAATCACGTCGAACAATCAGAGGCGCTCGGGAACCCCGCAAGGGTACGGTTGCCAAGCCGGCGCGACCGCCGTATTTGAACAGCGTGCTGCCGGATGCCTCACCGCCCTCCTCCGGCTTGACGCCGGGCCAGCGCGTCGCTGGACGTTACGAGATCGTGCGCCCGCTCGGCCGAGGGGCCTTCGCGCAAACATTCCTTGCGCGGGACGATACAGGCGGGCGACTGGTTGCCTTGAAGACGCTCCACGGGCGACCACAGGCCGACCTCAAGGTCTACGAGCTGTTCGAGCGCGAGGCCCTGGTCCTCGGCGGTGCGCCAGGTGTTCCGCGCCGCGACGGAGAGTGGCTCGAGCATCGTCGGCACGTACGGCTATATGCCATACGAGCAGTACATGGGGCAGGCGAGCCCGGCGAGCGACCTCTATGCGCTTGGGGCCACGTTCCTGCATCTGGTCACGGGTCGCCCACCGGCGGAGTTCATGACCGAGGAAGGACGGGTCGCCGTCCCGCCCGCGCTGCCTGGGGGGGAGCCGTTGCGAGGCGTGATCGCGCGGCTGCTCGATCCCTTGCCCGCGCGCCGATTCGTCACGGCGCGAGCGGCGCGCGAGGCGCTGCTCCGCGGTCCATCCCAGCCAGGAACGGACGTCGTGCCTGCGAGCGACAGCCGGACGCCGGCGCCGCTCGAGCTCGACCACGCCCCACGCGAGCTGACCGGCGTCGCCGCCGAGCGGTTCCGCCGGCTGGCTCACAGTCCCTGGCAGCTGATGGACCCGACCTCGCGCGAGGAGGACGGCTGGGGTGTGGCGGACGTCGCGACGCTCGTGTTCTTTTCGCTGATCACGGCCGGAGTGCTGCTGCTGGTGTTCATCGGGATCGCCCGAGCCCGGCGACGGCGTTTGCGAACATTCTTCCGCGACGGCCACCCGGCCGTGGGGCAGGTACTCGATTTCCGGGACGAGGAGCTGGCATTCGACGTGAAGCTCACGCGGGTCCGCTACGAGTTCACGGCGGACGGAGCGACCCGGCGTGGCAGCGACCTGGTCTTACCACCCATCGCCGACCGCTGGCGCGCGGGCGACCGGATCGAGGTGCTGTATCTACCGGAGCGGGGCTACGACAGCGTGTCGGTGAGCGTCGAGTGAGCGATGGAGCGGTGGACGGTCAGGGCCTATTCGTTCAGTGCTGTGCCGGATGATTGTTGTACCGTTCGTCATTTGTTGAGTTTATAGCGAACAACCGCAACACCACTTGCATAAGCTGTTGAATCCATCAAAGACAGGGATTGTCGTTTCCTAAGAAGGTCGAAGATTCTCATTCCTTTGTTGATCAGTATTGGATTTATGAAGAAGTTGAACTCATCGATGTGTCCGCCTTCAATGAGCGATGAAACGAAACCGGCGCCGCCATAGACAATGAGGTCCTTACCGGTTCGCTTCTTTAGGTCTGCGATCTCGTCGGCAAGGTTTCCTGTTGCCAGAGTAGTGTTGTTCCAAGTTGATTTCTCGAGCGTTCTGGTGAAAACAACCTTTGGGGTATTCACCATTTTCTTGGCAAAGGAAAACTCAGGACTGTCCGGGTGGTTGTTGACGA
>JBOHST010000332.1:0-9168 GCA_050733375.1 Gemmatimonadales bacterium | reverse complement strand
GTGCTCGTCGTAGCCGTGCTCGACGAGAAAATCGTTTGCCGCCTGGGTCAGCCGGAGGGTGAGCTCCTCCTCACCCAGACGCTTTTGTACGTCGCGCAGGATGATGGTGACGATGAGCGCGATGTGCTCCCGCGTGAGCGGGTGGAAGACGATCACGTCATCCAACCGATTGAGGAACTCGGGGTTGAATACCTTCCCGATCTCCTCTTTCACCTTCTCGGCCATCCGCTCGAAGCTGCCCTTGGCATCGCCCTGCGTGAACCCGAGGGCCTTGCCTTTGAGCATGTCGCGCGCGCCGACGTTCGACGTCATGATCACGACGGTGTTCTTGAAATCGATGACCCGGCCGTAGTTGTCGGTGAGGTGTCCCTCGTCCAACACCTGCAGCAGGATGTTGAAGACGTCGGGATGCGCCTTCTCAATTTCGTCGAGCAACACGACGGCGTAGGGCTTGCGCCGCACGGCCTTGGTCAGGGCGCCGGAGTCTTCATAGCCGACGTACCCCGGTGGCGCGCCGATCAACCTGCTCACCGAAAACTTTTCCATGTACTCCGACATGTCGACCCGGATCAGCGCGGTCGCGTCGGCGAACAGGAACTTTGCCAGGGCGCGCGCCAACTCGGTTTTCCCGACACCGGTGGGGCCGCTGAACACGAACGACCCGATCGGCCGCTTGGGATCCTTTAGCCCTGCGCGGCTGCGCCGGATGGCCCGCGAGATCACCGTGATGGCCTCGTCCTGGCCGACTACACTCTCGTGCAGCTCATCCTCCATCCGCAGCAGGCGCGCCGTCTCGGCCTCCTGAAGCCGCGTGACCGGAATGCCCGTCCAGCGGGAGACGATGAACGCAACCTGCTCTTCGCCGATGGTGGGGCGACGGGTCTGCCGCTCCCGCTCCCACTCGTCCTGCTTGCGGCGGATCTCGCTTTGCAGCTCCCGCTCGGAATCCCGCAGCGCCGCGGCACGCTCGAAGTTCTGGTCGCGGACCGAGTTCTCCTTGTCGCGGCTGATCTGCTCGAGCTTGTCCTTCAGCTCGGCGACCTCGGGGGGCGGGACCTGCGTCGCCAGCCGGGCCCGGGCGCCGGCCTCGTCGATCACGTCGATGGCCTTGTCGGGCAGAAACCGGTCGGTGATGTAGCGCTCCGAAAGCTTCGCGGCCGCGTCGAGCGTCTCGTCCGGGATCACCACTCGGTGGTGCTCCTCGTAACGCTTGCGCAGGCCCTTGAGGATGTCGATCGTCTCGTCGACGGTCGGCGGGTCGACGATCACCGTCTGGAAGCGACGCTCCAGCGCCCCGTCCTTCTCGATGTACTTGCGGTATTCGTTCAACGTCGACGCCCCGACGCACTGCAGCTCGCCACGGGCCAGCGCGGGCTTGAGCATGTTGGAGGCGTCCACCGCACCCTCGGCCGCACCCGCCCCGACCAGCGTGTGCAGCTCGTCGATGAACAGGATGATGTTGCGGTTCTGGGCAATCTCGTTGATGACCGCCTTGAGGCGCTCCTCGAACTGCCCACGGTACTTGGTGCCGGCGATCACCGCGGCCATGTCGAGCGACAGGACGCGATGGTCCTTCAGGGCGTCGGGGCAATTCCCGCTCGCGATCAGCTGGGCGAGCCCCTCGACGATGGCGGTCTTGCCGACCCCGGGCTCTCCGATGAGCACCGGGTTGTTCTTCTTGCGGCGCGACAGGATCTCCATCACGCGCTCGATTTCCTTCTGGCGCCCGATGGTGGGATCGAGGGCGCCGTCACCGGCGAGTTGGGTGAGATCCCGGCAGAAATGATCCAGGGCCGGCGTCTTGGATTTCTTCTCGCTCTTGGGGCTCGGCGCGGGCGTTCCGGGGCTCCCGGCGGGCGCCGTGGACGGCATCTCACTGCCCAGCAGCCGCAGCGTCTCGGCGCGCGCCTGCTCCAGGTTCACGCCGGCGTCGGTCAGCACCTGCGCCGCGATGCCTTTTTCTTCCCGCAGCAGACCCAGCAAGAGGTGCTCGGTCCCGACGTAGGAGTGGTTCAGCTCGCGTGCCTCACTCATCGCGAGCTCGAGCACCTTCTTGGCGCGCGACGTGTACGGCAAGTCGGGACCGGCGGCAGCCGCCGCCTTCCCCTTCTTCACCGTTTCCTCGATCTTCTGCTGAATCTCTTCGAGATCGACGTTGAGGTTGGTCAACACCGCCGCCGCGACCCCCTCGCCTTCGCGGATCAGACCGAGCAGGATGTGCTCCGTCCCCACATACTCGTGGTGCAGCCGCGCCGCTTCTTCCCGCGCCATCTGCAGGACTTTCCGCACACGATCCGTGAAGTTGTAGCCGTTCATCTCCGTCCCGCCTCAGGTGGTCTCGTCGCCCAACAAGCGCCGCACGTACGATGCGCGAGTCGCGGGCAGCTCGGGGTCACCAATCTGCCGCCCTTCCATTGCCGCCAGATGCGCGGGTTGCGTGTGGATGAGCAGCTTGTTGAGTGTGTATACACTCAGGCCGGTGATCAGATTCAATCCGACGCCGAGTCGCACGCCGCTCAACAGGTTCATCGTCTCATCGAACGTGAGTGTGCGCGCATACCGCAACAAGCCGTACGCCCGCCACACCTTGTCCTCCACCGTCCCCGCCGCCGTCTTCAGCAGCACGTCTCGTGCCTGCTCTTCGTACTCGATGACCTGTCGCACGATGCGACCGAGGTGATCGAGCAACTCCCCCTCCGCCTTCCCCAGTGTCGTCTGATTTGACAACTGGAAGAAGTTCCCGACGACTTCACTCCCCTCCCCGTACAGTCCCCGAAATGTGAGCCCCACCTGCGTGAGCCCCTGCAACACCTTCCCGATTTCCTTAGTTAACACCAATCCTGGCAAGTGGATAAGCACGCTGGCCCGGAGGCCGGTGCCGGCGTTGGTCGGGCACGAAGTAAGATACCCAAACTCGGAATGAAACGCGAACGGCAGCAGCCGACCGAGCTCGCTATCTATCGATTCCAGTTCGGCATACGCGTCCTCCAACGCGAATCCCGAAACCATCGTTTGCAGTCGGAGATGATCTTCCTCATTCACCATCACGCCTGCCGGGCTGTCGATCAACACCGCCGTTCCCGGTCGCGGCCGCGCCGGATCACGATCCAGGGCGGCGAGCTCCTTGCTCACCAAGTGGCGCTCGTGCAGCAGTTGGCGATCGGCCCGTTCCAGCTCGTCCAGGTGAAAGGTCACGGTGCGTCGGAACCGCGCGCTGGCCGCGGTGGCGTCAGTGATCCGCGCCAGCACGGCGCCGCGGTCAGCGTCTGTGGCCCGCGTTCCGAACGGATGCCCCACGAGGTTGCGCGCCAGTCGGATGCGCGTCGAGAGCACGATCTGCGGACTGGGTCCGGACGCGTCGAGCCAGCCGACCCCCCCATCGGGCAACAGCGACAGATCGATCATTCGAGCACCCGAATGCGGTCGCGCAGCTCGGCGGCCAGCTCGAAATTCTCCGACTCCACGGCGCGGCGCAGTTTGTCGCGCAGGTCGAGCAGCCGGCTGGTGGAGTCTGTTTCGCCGCGCGCCCCCGGAAGGACATAGCGCTCGCCGACGTGCTGGCTCGAGCCGTGGAGGCGGCGCAGCAGGTCGCGCAGATGGTCTTCAAACGACTGGTAACACTGGGCGCAGCCGAGCCGGCCGCTATCGCGAAAATCGCGCAACGTACCCCCGCAGCTGGCGCAGCGCAGCGCGTCGGCCGGAATGGGGAGCGTGGTTCCCTTCCCCATCGCGGAGAGGAAGGTGCCCAGCGGCGACTTGAGGACGGTGGTACCGGTCTCGATCCCTTTTTCCTGAGCGCACTGCTCGCACAGATGGAGCGTCACCTTGGTGTCGTGCTCGACCTGGGTCAGGTTGATCACCGCGTCGCGTTCCTTGCAGTTGTCGCACCGCATCACGGTATCACGTCCACCGAGCGCACCACCGAGAGGCGGCCGTTCTCGAGCCAGAGAATCCGGTCGGCACGCGCCGCCAGCTGCCGGTTGTGCGTGACGATCACCACCGCGGTCTCGTACTCGCGCGCCAGCCGGAACAGCAGCTCGTGCAGCCGCTCGCTGTTGGCGTAGTCCAGGTTGCCCGAGGGCTCGTCGGCGAGCACCAGGCTCGGGTCGTGCACCAGGGCACGCGCCACGGCGCAGCGCTGCTGCTCGCCACCCGACAGCTCCGCCGGGCGGTGCGCCATGCGTCCCGCCAGTCCCACCGCGGAGAGTTTCTCCTCGGCGCGCGAGTGGGCTTCCCGCTCGGGGACCCCGCCGATCAGCAGCGGCATCATCACGTTCTCCAGCGCCGAGAACTCGCGCAACAGATGGTGGAACTGGAACACGAACCCGAGCTTCCGGTTGCGGAGCTCGGCCAGCCCTTCCGGCCCGAGATCGGCGTAGCGCGAGCCCTCGAGCCACACGTCACCGGTCGTGGGGCGGTCGAGCGCCCCGACCAGATGGAGCATCGTGCTCTTCCCGGCTCCCGACGCTCCCACCACGGCGATCAATTCCCCGCGATGCACGTCGAGATCGACGCCCCGCAGGACCTCCAGCGGCGTCCCGTCGCCACCGGCGTAGACTTTCCGGATCCCCCGGGCCTCGAGGAGGGCGGTCATTCGTAGCGGATCGCAGGAACGGGGTCGAGGCGGGCGGCCACCAGCGCAGGATAGAGCGGCGCGAGGGTGGCGACGATCAGGCTGGCGGCGATCACGATCAACACGTCGGTCGGCTGGGTGCGCACCGGTAGGTGATCGATGAAATAGACCGACGGATCGATGCGAATCAACTTCCCACGATTGATGAAGCTGCCCACGACGAGCCCGAGGCCTGCGCCGAGCACCGTCCCGGAGAGGCCGATCAGCACTCCCTGGACCAGAAACATGCGACGGATCGCGGCCCGCCGGAGCCCCATGGCGAGGAGGATGCCGATCTCGCGCGTCTTGTCGCGCACCACCATCGTGAGGGTGCCCACCACGTTGAAGGCCGCCACGACGCAGATCAGGAATACCACGAATCCCATCGCGAGCTTTTCGAGCTTGAGCGCCGAGAACAGCGACGAGTTCTGAGATTGCCAATCGACCACGCGGTTCGGGTAGCCCAGGCGGCTCTCGAGATCGGTGCCGAACGCCTTGGCTTTCCAGGGGTCGGCGAGGCGCACTTCGACGCCGGTGACGGCGCTGTCCAGCCCGGCAAAGCGCTGGGCGGGCTTGCGGGCAAGCACGACGTAGGAGTTGTCATACTCGAACATGCCGGTATCGAATAGGCCCGTCACCTCGAAGCGATGGAACCGGGGCACGTAGGCGCCGAGGCTCGGGTTGAACCGGGTGCCGGCGAAGGCCACGAGGGTGACGACATCGCCGGGAAAAGCCGACAGCTTGCTGGCGAGCCGGGTGCCCAGCGCGATGCCGGCCTCGACATCGGGCCGGGTGGTGCGAAACCGGAGATCGCCGCGCGTAAAGTGCCGGGCCAGCGTGGTCACCGAGCGGGTCCCGGTATCGGGGTCGATGCCCAGCACGACCACGCCCTCGGCATAGTCGTGTCCGGCCGAAATCCCGGCCTGGGTGATGACAAATGGGGCGGCCGCCGTGACTCCGGGAACCCGGCGCACGCGCGCCAGCACCGCCGACCAATCGTCGAGTCGCAGCCCTTCGCCGTAGGTGAGCACGCGCAGGTGGGGACTCGCCACCAGGATCTTGTCGCGCAGGTCCTCCTGCAGGCCGTTCATGACCCCGAGCACGATGACCAGGGCCATGACGCCCACCGACACCCCGCCGACCGCGATCACCGTGATCAGCGACAGCAGGTGCGACGCCTGTCGGTTCTTCAGATAGCGCAGGGCGATCTTCCCCTCCAGCGGAGTAGGCCAGTTCCACCGGACGAAGCCCATCAGGGCAAGGATCAGGAGGATCCCGAGGGCGACGGGGATGATCTCGCGCAGCGTCATTCGGGCCGCAGCATGGGGAAAAGGATCACGTCACGGATCGAGGGTTGGTCGGCGAGCAGCATCAGCAGCCGATCGACCCCGAGCCCCACGCCACCGGTGGGGGGCATACCGTATTCCAGCGCGCGCAAGAAATCTTCGTCCAGCTGGTGCGCCTCCGCATCGCCGGCGGCGCGGAAGCCCGCCTGCTGCTCGAACCGGCGTCGCTGCTCGTCGGGATCGTTCAGCTCGGTGAAGGCGTTGGCAAACTCGCGTCCCAGCACGAACAGCTCCCAGCGCTCGACCCGCTCGCCATCGTCGCGCTTCAGCTTCGCGAGCGGCGAGAGCGAGATCGGGTAGTCGAATACGAAGGTGGGCTGCACCAACGTCGGTTCCACGTAGGTCCTGAACACCGCATCGAGCAATCGGGCGCCACTCAACGCTGCGAACGATTCTTCCTGCTCTGCTTCCTCGCCGAAATCGACCTTCTTTGCTAATACCGCCCGCAAATCGTCGTCCGTGGCCGTCGCCACCTGAACCCCGGCAAGATCCCGCATCAGGGCCGAGAAGTCCTTCCGCGCGAACGGACGGGCGAACGATAATGTGGCGCCGTGCCGCTCGAGCGCCGACCTGCCGAACAGCTCGGTCACCATCCCTTCGAGCATGGTTTCCGTGAGCGCCGCCATATCGTGGTAGTCGGCGTACGCCTCGTACCACTCGGCCATGGTGAATTCTGGGTTGTGCCAGCGGTCCATGCCCTCGTTGCGAAAATCGTGCCCGATCTCATACACCTTCTCGAGCCCGCCCACAATGCAACGCTTCAGGTACAGCTCATCCGCAATCCGGAGATAGAACGTGGCGTCCAGCGCATCGTAGCGGGTGGTGAACGGTCGGGCCGCGGCCCCACCGTACAGCGGCTGCAACACCGGGGTTTCCACCTCGAGATACCCCCGCTCGTCCAGGACGCGCCGGATGTAGCCGATCGCCCGCGCCCGCAGCCGGAACACGTCTCGCACCTCGGGGTGCACGGCCAGATCGGCATAGCGCTGTCTGGAACGCATCTCGGGGTCGGCAAGCTCACCGTGACGCACCCCGCTCGCGTCCTGTTTCCCGAGCGGCAGCGGCCGCACCGCCTTGGTGAGCAACGTCCACCGATGCACCCGAGCCGTGACCTCCCCGGTCTTCGTGCGGAACAGCGGCCCCTCTACTCCGACCACATCGCCGAGGTCGAGCAACTCGACCAGGGCATAGCCGTCCTCGCCAAGCTGGTCGCGCTGGAAATAGAGCTGTAGCCGGCCGCTGGCGTCCTCGATGTGGGCGAACGTCGTCTTCCCGTGCGGGCGCAGCGCCACCAGTCGCCCGGCCAAGCGGTGGACCGTCTCGTCGTCGTCGCGAAAGCCGGCGAGGGCGTCGCGCGCGCTACCCGAGCGGTCGAATCGGTAGGCGTACGGCTGGACGCCGCGCCGTACGAGCTCGGCGAGCTTGTCGCGACGCGCGGCCTCGACGAAGCTGGTCATGCGGCCTTGTTCCCAAAACGCTTCAAGAACGCCTCGATGAAGGGGTCGAGATCGCCATCCATCACCTTCTGCACGTCGCCGACCTTCAGCTCGGTGCGATGGTCGTTCACCATCGTGTACGGCTGGAACACGTAGGAACGGATCTGATTTCCCCAGGCATTTTCCGTCTTTTGTTTGTCCTGCTCGGCGCGCTTCGCCTCGCGCTCCTTCACGGCGCGCTCGTACAGCCGTGCCTTGAGCATCTTGAGGGCCGTCGCCTTGTTCTTGAACTGGCTGCGCTCATTTTGGCATGCGACCACGATACCGGTCGGGAGGTGCGTAATGCGCACCGCCGAGGAGGTCTTGTTCACGTGCTGCCCGCCCTTCCCCGAGGCGCGGTACACGTCGATGCGTAGATCGTCTTCCCTGATGTCGATCTCGATGTCCTCGTCCACCATGGGGTATACGAAAACCGACGCGAACGACGTGTGCCGGCGCGATTGGGCGTCGAACGGCGAAATCCGCACCAGCCGGTGCACCCCCTTCTCCGCGCTGAGCAGGCCGTAGGCATACTGGCCGCGGATCTCGATCTCCGCCGACTTGATTCCCGCTTCGTCGCCCGGCGGCGCATCGAGCACCGCAACCCCGAAGCCGTGCCGTTCGGCCCAGCGCACGTACATGCGCATCAGCATCTCGGCCCAGTCCTGGGATTCCGTGCCGCCGGCCCCGGGATGGATGGTCAGCAGCGCATCGCGCCGGTCGTCGGGTTGCTGGAGCAGGTGCTGCAGCTCCAACGCCTCGAGCTGCGCCGCGATTGCGTCGGCTTCGTCCTCGAGCTGCTGCTGCAAGGCGAGGTCCACCTGCCGCTCCGCGTCGAGCAACGTCGTCAATTCACGCCCGTCGTCCACGCGCCGCCGCAGCGCATGATAGGGTTCGAGCCAGCGTTTCAGGCTCTTGACCTCCTCGACGAGGCGCCTGGCGCGCTCCTGGTCGGTCCACAACGACCCGTCGGCCATCTGCTGCTCGAGCTCAGTCAGGCGGCGGGCTTTGCCCTCGACGTCAAAGAAAACCCCGGAGGTCCTGGAGTCGGCGGTCGAATTCGGTAAAGCGGTCGATCAGAGCCACGGGATCGTTCCTCGAGCAGGGGCGGTGAAGAGACGAGCCGCCCCCCGGGGCCCGGGGAGCGGCTCTAACTCACGCTGAAGATAGGGGCGTAGCCCCGTTTTGACCACTTTTAGAACAGCTTCTTTCCGCCGGCCAGGATTTCGTTCAATGCATCGGTCCAGAACGGGGTGCTCTCGGCCATATCCTTTCCGACCTGCTCCACGTACTCCAGCCAGCTCTTCTCGATTTCGTCCCGGAAGAGCTGCGGCAATGTGCTATCCCGGATCCCCTGCTGCCGTTTCTCGGGGTGGTACACCAGCATGTCCGAGATTAGTGCCCGGGCCAGGCGGCGGGCCTTCTGCTTCGGATCCTGGACCATGAACGGGTTCACGGGACGCAGCGGACCGGTCTTGCGCGGCTCCGGCGCGGACGGTGCGGCCGCCGGCGCTACGAACGGTGCCGGCGCTGCGAGGGGAGCCGCGGCAGGGGCCTGCGGGAGCGGCGGGACCACCTGGCGAGGGATAGCCGGCTGAGGCACCCGCGGGGCCGCCGGCGGTGGAGGAGCGGCGAACGGCGAGTAGGCTGCAGGCATTACCGGATGCGGCGCGGGCGGTACCACCGGCGCGGCCATCGGCGGCGCCGCGAACGGCGGTCGCGGCGGCATCACCGG
>JBOHST010000331.1:0-2741 GCA_050733375.1 Gemmatimonadales bacterium | reverse complement strand
GCCGCCGACCCACGCCCCTGAGTGGTCGATTTGCCTCACCTCTACGCCGCCGGTTGCTCGACGTCTTCACTGCTCCTGGACCGTAGCTGCCCTCGGGCATCAGATTCGATCGTCGTGCGGCGAACGCTCCCGCTCAGCGGCCGGAGCACGAGCAACGCGAGTGCCCGGTCCGCTGCAGCGGGCGGTTCGGCGATCTCCGCCTCGCAGAACATTGAGTGCGTTGCGCTCGGTGACTCGGGTGCCGAAGGCAACACGCGAGGATCAGGAATCGTGCAGGCTCAGTCGGCGCCACCAGGTCAGGACACGATATTTGTTCGCCGCCGTCAGCTCGATCGTGAGATCACTGAGGGCACGCGCCTGACACGACAGGAACCAGCCGGACTCCTTTTCCTCCTCTAGGAGAACGGCGGCGGAACAGCGCCCGGGGTCGACGTGGCCAGAGATCACACGCATCTTGCACGTGCCACAGCCGCCCCCTCGGCAGCCGAACATGACGCTCGCCCCTGACCCAAGGATCGCGGCCAGCACGGTCTCCTCGGGGCTACACGGGACGGTATCGCCGACCGGGCTCAATGTGATCCTGTACACCCGGCGTCGCCAGCTGGAGGTCTCATGGCTCCGGTCATTGACAGCCATGGCGACAACTTGCTACGTGTAGACGCTCAAGAATGTCTCGTTCAGCTCCTGCGAATAATAGAAGACGGCGGGCCCGATCTGGTCCTGTGTCCACCGGATGGCTTGGCAGTCCGGATCCATCTGGTACGCGGTATACCCCCCGAAGGTCTCCAAGCGGTTGCCGGAGGGATCGAAGAAATAAAGCGTCGTCCCGCGCGTGATCCCGTGGCGTCCTGGCCCGTAGTCGATCCGGGCTTTGTGCATCGCCAAGACGTCTGCTGCTTTGAACAGCGCGTCGGCGGAGTCCACGACGAATGCCGCGTGGTGAAAGCCCCCGGGCTTCCCCGGCACGATCGCAATGTCATGCGGCGCGGGCCGCTGCCAGAGCCAGGCGGCGATGATCGTGCCATCGGGGGCAACGAGCATCTCGCTCAAGCGAAACTCGAGCACTGTCTGAAAGAACTCGATTGCCTTTCCGGGCTCGGGAGCGGTCACGAGGGTGTGGTCGAGCCTGGGCGGAGCGATGCCCCGCAGGCCTTCGGGCCACGGCGCGGGATTCACGGTCGGGAGGACGTTCCCCGTGTAGTCCATCTCGTTGTACAACTCCACCGTGTGCCCGGACGGCGCCGTAAACCGGAGGGCCCGGCCCCGTCGGTAGTCCTCTGGGATGACATCGTACTTGACGCCGAAGTCCTTCAACCGCTTCTCGTAGTAGTCGAGATCTTCCGGGTCGACCGTGCGAAACGCCATGCGGACCATCCCGGCGCGATCGGATTCGGTGAGCGCGAAGGAGTACGCGTGCCGCTCATCCCAGCCTTTCATGTAGGCGGTCTTGCCCTCCCGCGCCGTCAGCTGCAGCCCCAGCACATTGAGGTAGTAGTCGAGATCCCGATCGAGATCGAGACTGCGGATCTCTACCAGTCCGAGCCGCGAGATTCTGTAGGGCATGACTGGTCCTCCTTCAGTCGACTCCGATGTCGGCGGATACTATACGTTCCCCCGGTCGGTGGTGTCTATCGAGCAAATCGTCCCGCCGGTCCCGTGATCATGGCACGGCCTGCTGGCCAGCCAGATTCGCCGAACGCTGCCGTTCACCTGCGGCGGACCGAGCGACCAAAGGGAGCGAGGCCCGGCGTCAGGTGAAACGGCTTGTTGGGCAAGATCACATGAACCTGCGTCTCTTGAACGCGGCCACGTCGGCCGCGTCGAGTTCGAACCACTCACCGTGCGCCCTCTTCGCGGCGAACCGTGCGTGCCAGTAGGCTTCGATCCCGGCAGGGTCGTCGGTCTTGATGACATGGACCGATCGCACCTTCTCCGGCAACTGGATCGCGAGCTCCCGCTCCCTACGCCCATGCGCGTTCGTCTTGCCGATCTTGAAGTACCGGCCAGATTTGACGAGGTACACGAAACCGACCTCGAACGCCTTCGTGGTGTCTCGGCGCTCGCTGGTTTCACCGGTAGGGGCCGCGTGGGCGGCGAGCAACGACACGACATCTTCGAAGCCGCCGACGCTGCGGCAGTAATCGAGGATCTTCGCGACGAACCGTCGCTTCGACCCGAAACGGCTGAAGGTGTTGTGGCTCGGGAACGTGGGATCGGTGTGGCGCTTCAAGCGGAGATCGCCAAGTCCCGGGAACCGACCGATTTCCCTAATGAGCTGAACGAAGCGCTCGAGGAGCAACTCCTCCGCGTACGGGCCCTGAAGTGTATTCGGTGGGAAGCCTGCTTCTTGCAGAGCATCCCCCCACCGGGCCCAGTATCGTCCGAACCAGTCAGCCTGCTTGATCCCGGTCTGTTGGTGGAAGCGAGCTTGGCCCAGGGGCGTCCCGCCACTCTCGTTGGCGGTCCGCCTGATCTCGTTCAGGATATGGTCCCTATCCATCCCTGCTATGTTGCCCAACGTTGCGCTCAGCGGCCGGGGCGCGAGCACCGCGAGCGCTCGGTCCGCCGAAGCGCGGAGTTGGGCAGCATCGTGTCAGAGCCGCGACCGCCAGTAGCTCGGTCGGCGGTGAAGATGCATAACCGCGACGATATAAACGCGGTTGGCCTCAATTCGATACAAAAGACCGTACGGAAACTTTGGAACCAGAAGACGTCTGAGCCGACGCCCAAAGGGGCGGCCG
>JBOHST010000330.1:0-5165 GCA_050733375.1 Gemmatimonadales bacterium | reverse complement strand
CCGGATCACCTGGCCGCGCACCATCGACATGAACGACCGGGCGCTGCGCAACGTCGTCGTGGGGCTGGGCGGGACGCTCGGCGGGCCCGTGCGCGAGGACCGATTCGTCATCATCCCCGGGTCCGAGGTCATGGCGATCATGGCGCTCGCCACGAGCCTGGGGGATCTCGAAGCCCGGCTGGCGCGCATCATCGTCGGTCTCACCCAGGCCAAGATCCCCATCTACGCGCGCGACCTGAAGGCAGAGGGGGCAATGACGCTGCTGCTCAAGGACGCGCTCAAGCCGAACCTGGTCCAGACGCTGGAGGGCGGGCCGGCGTTGGTGCACTGCGGGCCCTTCGGCAACATCGCCCACGGCTGCAACTCCGTGATGGCCACCCAGCTCGCCCTGCGCCTGGCGGACGTGGTGCTCACCGAAGCGGGGTTCGGCGCCGACCTTGGCGCGGAGAAGTTCTTCGATATTAAATGCCGTATGTCGGGGCTGCAGCCGGAAGCGGCGATCGTCGTCGCCACCGTGCGGGCGCTCAAGATGCACGGCGGCGTGAAGAAAGTGCAGCTCGGTGCGCCCGACGTGGCGGCGGTGCGGCGCGGCGTGGAGAACCTCATGCGCCACGTCCGCAACGTGAAGCGATTCGGCGTGCCGTGTGTCGTGGCGTTGAACCGTTTCGTCACCGACACCGACGAGGAGATTGACGCGGTCCAGGCCGCCTGCGCGGTCGAAGGGGTCGAGGCGGTGCGCTGCGACGTGTGGGAGAAGGGTGGGGAGGGAGGGGTCGACGTCGCCCGGGCGGTGCTCGCGCTGCTCGATCAGGGCACGGCCGCGTTCCGACCGCTCTATGACGAGCGGCGGCCGATCAAGGAAAAGATCGAGACGATCGCCACGGAGATCTACGGCGCGGCCGACGTGGCGTACGCCCCGGCTGCCGAGAAAGCACTCGAGCTGCTTCCCAAGCTCGGATTGGGCGAGTCGCCGGTGTGCATGGCGAAAACGCAATACTCGTTCAGCGACGACGCGACCAAACTCGGGGCGCCGTCCGGCTTCACGCTCCACGTGCGTGATATTCTCCCGGCAGCCGGGGCGGGGTTCGTGGTGGCCCTCGCGGGCGACATCATGACCATGCCGGGGCTCGGCAAGAGCCCGGCGGCCGAACGGATTCGCCTGCATCCCGACGGCACCATCGAGGGACTGTTCTGATGACTACGCTGAACACGGTGGCGACCGACGCGGCCCCGCGGGCCATCGGCCCCTACAGCCAAGCGATCGTGATGGACGGACTGGTGTTCACCGCCGGGCAGGTGGCGCTCGATCCTCAAACCAGCGAGCTGGTCGGGGAGACCGCCGCGGAGCAGACCGAGCAGGTCCTCAAGAACCTGACCGCGGTGCTGGCGGCGTCCGGGTCGTCCCTCGGGCGGGTACTGAAGACGACCGTCTATCTCGCCGACATGGCGGATGTCGCGGCCATGAACGATGTCTACGCGAAGCACTTCGGCGACCATCGGCCGGCGCGCTCCACCGTGCAGGCGGCCGGGTTGCCCAAGCGCGCTCTGGTCGAAATCGACGCAATAGCCGCGCGCTGATCGCGGGTGCTCAGGGCGGGAAACGTCGAGGGGTCAGGAAGCGGTTTCGCTCCCTGACCCCGCGTCGGCATCAATCAGCTCTCCCTACGGCGCGGCTTTGATCTCGAGCCCCAACCCGCCGGCGTTCTTGGTCGTCCACGTGGCAGTGATCGCGCTGATGTTGGTCGCCCATTCGGCAAAAAGATCGCCGGGGGTGTTCTCGCCGGACGGCTGTTCGGCGAGCTCCGTGAAGCCGGCACCCGGCGTGATCGCGAGCGCGTTGCTGTTCACACCGAAGACGCCGTACGCGACGTTGTTGGCGTTCCCGAACGCGGCGAGCGTCGTGGTCAGGCCGTTGACCGCGTCGGCGGCGGCCGACCCCGTCTGCACGATGGCGCCCGCGCCATTCACGCCGCTGGTCTCGACGCCGGTCCACTGCGACACGATCCATTGCGTGTTCGAGACGTTTCCGGCAAAGGTGATAGTGAGGGGACCGCTGCCGGGTGACGCACTCATCGCCCGGAAAATGGTCAGGCGCCTGAGCGGGGTGCCGAACGTGTCGAAGGTCACGCTCGCCACCTGTGTCCAGCTGGCCATCCCGCCGCCAGACACGGTGACCGTCGTCGCACCGTAGGTCCTATGGCTCAGCACCGCCACGGTGATGAGCGCATTGGGCGCCGGGGAGATGGGGGCCGTCGTGTACACCGTCGTGTTGACAATGTTGGTCCCCACCGTGAGCAGGGTATGGGTGATCCCGGAGCCTGGCGGCGTGACAGTCACCGTCGCGGTCTGGGTGATCGGCGTCCCGTCGGCGGTCGCAGAGACCGTTTTGGACTCGGCGTCGGTTGAGCTGATGGTCCCCGTCGCCACGCCGCTCGGGTTCGTGAGTCCGCCGCCCGAAAGCGTATTGCCCGTGCCCGTTGCGGCGAGAACAACGCTCGAGCCATTCACCGGGTTGCCAAACGCGTCCTTCACCGTGACGGTGATGTTCGATGTGCCCGTGCTTACCGGGATCGAGGACGGCGACGCGGCGACCGTGGACTGCCCGGCGTCGGGCGACCCGGCGTTGACGGTCACGACCGGCTGCTGGTTGAGCGTGACGCCGCCCGCGACGGCGGTGACGGTCTTGGACCCAGCGCCGGTCGAGGCCAACGTGCCGGTGGTCAGGCCGTTGACATCCGTCGGGCTGGGCTGGGTGATGGTATTGCCGCTCCCCGTCGCCGACAGGGTCACGGTGACGCCGCTCATCGGGTTGTTGCTGCCGTCCCGGACCGTGACGGTGATGTCCGAGCTGCCGCCGGCCGTGAACGACGGCGTGTTCGCAACGACCGTGGACAGCGAGGCCGACACGGTGGGTACGGGCGGCGTGATCGTGATCGAGGGCTGCTGGGTGAGGAGGACTCCACCGGCGGTTGCGTTGACGGTCTCGGTCTGGAGATCGCTGGAAGACAGCGTGCCGCCGGTCACCCCGCTCGAGTTGGTCGGCCCCGGCTGACCGATCGTGTTGCCGGTGCCGGAGGCCGCGAGCACCACCGCAGATCCGTTCACCGGGTTTCCGTACTGATCCCTCACCGTCACGGTGACGGTCGACGTTCCGGTGGTCTGCTCGATGGATGTCGGAGACGCCACGACGGTCGATTGATCGGCATCGGGCGGGCCCGCGAACACGGTCACGACCGGCTGCTGGTTCAACGTGACGCCGCCCGCCACCGCCGTAATGGTTTTGGCGCCCGCGCCCGTCGAGGTCATGGTGCCCGTGGCGACGCCGCTACCGTCCGTCGGACCGGCCGGCTGGGTGATGCTGTTGCCGCTCCCCGTCGCCGAAAGGGTCACCGTGACCCCGCTCATCGCATTGCCGCCGCCGTCTTTGACGGTCACGGTGATGTTGGACGTGCCGCTACCGGCGGCGATGGGCGAGGAGGCCGACACCAGAGATTGCGAGGCGGACACGGTCGGCGCGCCGCCGCCGCCCGCCATAATCTCGATCCCCAGGAGTGCCGCGTTCTTGGCGCTGGCGATGCTCGCCTGGATCGTATTCAGGTTCGTCGCCCACTGCGCCTCGAGCAGCGTGGACTCGCCGGGGGTGACCTCGGCGATTTCCGTGAAACCACTGCCGGGCGTGATAGCGGGCGCGTTGAGCCTCGCACCGACGACTCCATACGCGACGTTGTTGGCATTCCCGAATGCGGCAAGCGGCACCGACAAAGCGGTGACGAGGTCGCCGCGGGCCGAGCCGGTCTGGCCGATCGCGCCTGAGCCGTTCGTGCCACTCTGGTCGACGCCGGTCCACTGCGACACGATCCAATCCACGTTGGATACGCTGCCGCTGAACGTGATCGTAAGCGGCCCGCTGCCCGGGGCAGCGCTCATAGCGCGGAACACGGTCAACCGCCCCAACGACCCGCTCACCGGGTCGTAATCGACGCTCGTCACCGGCGTCCAGCTCGTCATGCCGCCCCCCGACAGCGTGGGGCTGTTGGCGGCTGGGGTGCGGTGGTTGCGCACCGCGACCGTGATGAGCGCGTTGGGCGCCGGCGCAATGGACGCCGTCGTGTAGTTGTTCAGGTTCGTTGCGTGGCTGCCCGCCGTGAGCAGCGCGTGCGTGATGGTTCCACCGCCCGATCCCGCCGGCGTCACGTTCACCGCCGCGGTCGGCGTGATCGCCGTCCCGCTGATCGTGGCCGAGACGGTCTTCAGCTCGGCGACGCTCGACGCGAGCGACCCCGTGGCCACGCCACTCGAATTGGTAAGCCCAGAAGGCTGCGTGAGCGTGTTGCCGGTCCCCGACGCAGCCAGGACAACGGTGGCGCCACTGATCGGGTTGCCGAACGCATCCTTGGCGGTGGCGGTGATCGTGGAAGACCCGGACCCGGCGACAAACGACGTGGGTGACGCGGACACCGTGGACTGCGAAGCGGATACGGGGCCGGCCGTCACTGTGACAGGAGCGGTCTGGATGATCCCGGTCCCACCGGCGGTGGCCGAAATGGTCTTCGCCCCGGCGCCGGTCGATGTGAAGGTGCTCGTGAAGACGCCGGTGCCGTCGGTCGTCCCGGAGCTCGGGGTGAAGGTGTTGCCGGTCCCGGTCGCGGACAGCACCACGGTGGCGCCGCTGACCGGGGTGCCGCTGCTGTTATTGGCGGTTACGGTAACCGTGGACGAGCCGCTGCCGGCCGTGAAGGACGCGGGCGAGGCCGCGACCGTCGATTGTGAAGCGGATACGCCGCTGCCGCCGCTCCCCGGCGGGCCGTGGCACGCGGTGCTGCCGGAGTCGGTGAACGTCTGCCCGACCTTCGGGATGAATTTCCAGGCGTAGCTGTCGTCGTAGAGGTACAGCTTCAGCACGCCGAACGTGGTGCCGTTGCGCACTTCGCTCAACGGGAAGGCGCCCGACACGTTCCCGCCGCCGATACCGCCTGAACCGACGATGAACTCACGAATACCGGTCGCTGGATCGGCGGTGCCGTCCGGCTTCATGGGGGCGATGCGCTCGTAGAAGTGCCGGTGACCGCCCAGTACCACGTCCACCCCGGCGGGATACATGACGTCCCACGGTCGCCGCATCGAGCTGTACGTTAGGGGCCCGCTCCCGCCGGAGGAGTACAGAG
>JBOHST010000329.1:0-16784 GCA_050733375.1 Gemmatimonadales bacterium | reverse complement strand
GAGCGGAACCGCCGTCCCGGCCTGGGTCGCGGCCTGGCCTGCGAACCAGCGATCCACGCCGGCCACGAACCGCGGATCGCGCACCTTCAGGTTGTCGTGGGTGATGCGCAGGCTGCGTGTGAGCAGGTTGAAGGCGAACTGCACGGGTTCGAGCTGCATGTAGCGCTCGGTATTCTCGAAGTACTCCAGACTGACCTGGGCCGCCCGTTGCAGGCTCTCGACCGCTGGGCGGCGCTCGGCTTCATAGGCGACCAGGGCCTCCGAGAGATCGGGGTGCTGCCCGATCGCGCGGGCCAGAACGATTGCGTCTTCCATCGCGAGCTTGGTGCCGGACCCGACCGAGAAGTGCGCCGTGTGGGCCGCGTCGCCCAGCAGCACGACGTTGCGGTGGTGCCAGCGTGCGTTCTTCACCGTGCCGAAACTGCGCCAGACCGAGCGATTCTGCTGCAGCCGGTGACCCTCGAGCGCTTCCCCGAACAGCTCTTCGCAAAAGGCGATCGTCTCGTGCTCCGTCGCCCGATCGAGACAGGCCGCCCGCCACGTTTCTTCTCGCGCCTCTACGATGAAGGTCGAGTGTCCTCGCTCGTATTGGTAGGCGTGCACCCGCCACAGGCCGTGGCGGTCGTGCTTGAAGTAGAAGGTGAACGCTGGGAAGGGACGAGTGGTCCCGAGCCACACAAAGCGGTTGGGACGCCAATCGATGCTCGGCCGGAAGTGCTCCGCGAATCGCTCCCGCACGATGCTGTTCGCGCCATCCGCGGCGAGTACCAAATCGGCGTCGAGATAGGGATTCAGGTCCCGGACATCGGTCCCGATCTCGATGGTGACGCCCAACGCCCGCGCCCTGCCGGCTAGGATCTCGAGCATTGCCCTCCGGGAGAGTCCCGAGAACCCGTGGCCGGTGGAGCTGAGCACGCCGTCCTGATAGTGAATGTCGATGTCGTCCCAACGGGCGGATTGTCGAGCCATCGCGTCGAACGTCTCGGGGTCGGCTTGTTGGAGGTTTTCCTGCGTTGCTTCCGAGAACACGACGCCGAATCCGAAGGTATCGTCGAGGCGGTTGCGCTCGAGCACCAGAATGTCATGCGCGGGATCCGCCTTCTTCATCAAGATGGCAAAGTAGAGCCCCGCGGGCCCGCCGCCGATCGAGACGATCTTCATTTGAGCAGCTGACCGGCGATCACGAGCTGCTGAATCTCGGTTGTGCCCTCGTAGATGCGGAGCGCGCGTACGGAGCGATACAGCCGGTCGACTACATGCTCGGCCAGCACCCCTCGGCCGCCCAGGATTTGCACCGCGTCGTCGACGATGCGCTGCGCAGCCTCGGTCGCGAACGCCTTGGCCATGGCCGCCTCGATGGTCACGCGCTCAGCCCCTTGGTCCGTTTCCCACGCGGCGCGGTACACGAGCAGGCGCGCCGCGGTCAGGTCCGTTGCCATGCGCGCCAGCTTTTCCTGGACGAGCTGGAACTCGGACAGCGCGTGGCCGAACTGTCGCCGGGCCGCGGCGTGTTGCAGCGCCTCCGCCAGAGCACGTTGGGCCATCCCGCACGCGGCGGCCCCCACGGTCGTGCGCAGGCGATCGAGCGTGGCCAGGCCGAGTTTGAACCCGTCGCCATCGGCGCCGAGGCGGTTGGCGGCGGGAACGCGGCACTCCTCGAACGCGATGTCGCCGAGCGGGTGCGGCGCCGACAGCACGAGGGGTCGCACGAAACGGCACCCCGGCGTATCGGCGGGGACGAGGAAGCAGGTGAGTCCCTTGTTGCCCCGGGCGCGGTCGGTCGACGCGAAGACCGTGTAGAAGTCGGCGAGGCCTCCGTTCGAGATAAAGGTCTTGGCGCCATTCAAGACATAATCGGCGCCGTCCGGTCGCGCGGTGGTGGCGATCGCCGCGACGTCGGAGCCCGCTTCAGACTCGGTCATGGCGAACGACGCCATCGCGCGTCCATCGAGGACCGCGGGCATCCAGCGGCGCTTCACGTCGTCGCTACCCGCGAGCAGGATCGGTATGGCGCCCAGGGCTTGCAGCGCGAAGACCGCGTCCGCGAGGGGTGACGCGGCGGCCAGGGTCTCGCGGATGAGACAGCAGTCGCGGATGTGCTGCTCGGCGATCGGGGCGTACCACCCGGCACGGCCCAGTCGACCGAGGATATCGCGGGCCTGCGCCCGGGCCGTGGCGTCGTCCACCGGCGCGGGAAGCGGAGCGATCTCGCGCGTGACGAAGTCGCCCACGCGATGGGCGATGTCCATGTGGTGCGGCTCGAGAAATGCGCGGACGGCGCCGAGGTCGGGCATCAGGTGAAGCGCGGCTCCCGCTTGGCCTTGAAGGCCTCGTAGGATTCTCGGAAATTCGGATGCCGCATCAGCTCGGCTTGCACCTGGGCCTCGAGCTCCAGGGCGGCGGCCAGGTCCATGGACGCTTCGCGGTTCACGGCGTCTTTGGTGACGGCAAGCGCCACCGACGGCCCGCGCGCCAGGCGTTCGGCGAGGGTGCGCGCTTCGACGAGCACCTGGTCCTGGGCGACCACGCGATGATAGAGGCCGATGGCGAGGGCGCGCGAGGCGTCGATGAAATCGCCCGTCATCAACAACTCGGTCGCCTGGCTCAGCCCCACGAGGCGCGGCAGCAGCCAGGCCGCGCCCATGTCCGCCCCCGACAATCCCACCTTGGTGAACAGGAAGGCGATCATGGCCGACTGCGCCGCGATGCGGAAATCGCACGCGGCGGCGATGACCGCGCCCGCCCCCGCCACCGTGCCGTTCAAGGCGGCGACCACCGGGCGCCGGCACTGCCGGATCGAGAGGATCAGGTCGCACGTGAGGCGAGTGAAGGCCAGCAGTCCGTGCGCGTCGCGCTCGAACAACCGGCCGATGATGTCCTCGACGTCCCCGCCGGAACAGAACGCACGTCCCGCGCCGGTGATCATGACGGCCCGGACGCCGTCGGCCGAATCGAGCGCCCGGAAGGTATCGCGCAGCTCCTCGTACACCTGGAACGTCAGGGCGTTGAGTCGCTCGGGGCGATTGAGCGTCAGGGTGACGACCGAGGTGGTGGCGTCGTGCGCATAGAGAAACGAAGTCGGGGTTAGCGACATCCGTACGCTCCTCGCCTCACGGCAGCACCGCCGTGGCTTCCATCTCGACGACCGCATTCGGGTCCACCAGCGCCCGTACTTCCACCAGCGCCATCGCCGGGTAGTGGCGTCCGAGGTGGCGGCGGTGAATCTCGCCCAGCGGCCGGAGGCTGGCGAGGTAGGCGGCGCGGTCGGTCACGTACACGGTGATGCGACCGACGTGCTCGGGGGAGCCGCCCGCGGCCCGCACTACTTCGATCACGCGCGCCAGCGCCCGATCCCATTGCTCGACAAACGGGGCGGGCGGCACCGCGCCGGATGCATCGGCCGCCGTCTGACCGGCGACAAACAACAGGCGGCCGTTGGTCGGGCCCAGCATCCCGTGATTCCAACCGCTCGGGCGGCCCCACGCGTCGGGATTGACGATCTCGAAGCTCATGCCCGGAGCGCTCCCGCGTCGAGGACAATCGCCTGTCCGGTGATGGTCGCCGCCGCGTCCCCGCACAAACTCAGCACGGTGGCCGCGACCTCCTCGGACGTGACGAGACGAGGCTGACCGGAGTGCTCGAGCAGCATGTGCAGCGCCTCCGCTCGCGTTCGCTTGGTCCGCTCGGCGATGCGGGCGAGCGTCGCGTCGGTCAACGGCGTGTCCACGTATCCGGGACAGACCGCGTTGACGGTAACGCCGGAGCCGGAGACCTCCGCGGCGACCGCGCGCGTGAACCCGACCACGGCGTGCTTGGTGGCACTGTACGCCGCGATGAGCTTGGCGCCGGTGAGGCCCGCGATCGACGCGACGTTCACGATGCGTCCCCAGGATCGCTCCAGCATCGCCGGAAGAAAGGCCTGGGTGACGAGGAGTGTCCCCGTCACGTTGACGGCGAACAGGCGCTGCCATTCGTCGGGGGTGATCTTGAGGACGGGTGCGGACGAGGCCGTCCCCGCGTTGTTGACGAGAATATCGACGGCGCCGAGCCGTGCGCGGGCCGTGCGGGCGAGCTCCGTGACACTGATTGCATCGGTCACGTCGCAGCGAGCGGCGAACGCCTCCCATCCGTCGCCCCGCAGCCCATCGGCGACCGCCTCGACCTCCGCGGGATGCCGGGCGGCCACGAGCACCCGAGCCCCCGCCGCCGCGAGCGCCCGTGCGACGGCGGCTCCAATGCCGCGGCCGCCACCCGTGATTACGGCGTTGCGAGCCGCGAGGGTCATCCGGCGCTCCGCGCCAGCTCGATCATCACCGCTTCTTCGAGGATCGCGCCCAGCAAGGCGATCGTGTTGGTCCCCTCGTCAGCCGTCGCCTCCGCCGGGTACCCGAAGTACGCCCGAGGACCGCCGGCTTCGACGAAGCTCTTCTGGCCGGCGGCGATCGCCGCCGAGAGGGAGCGGGCATTGGGCGGCAGCTGCCGTTGCACCGTCTCGCGCACCAGCTCCGGCCGAGCCGCCATCACGATGGATGTTTCGTAGCGACCGGCGTGGCAGGCGCCGCTCTTGAACTCCGCTGTGAGCCTGGTCGACCACGGACGTCGCGTGACGTCGGGGAACACGACCCGCACCCGTCCGGTTTGGCGCGCCTGCTCCACACCGGCGCGGACCGCCTCGAGGTGTGTGGGGTCGAGGTGCGCGTTGGCGATCGCCAGCAGGTCGAAGTCGTGACGCGCGAGGCTTTCGGCGACGCCGGTGATCGTCATGGTGACGGCGGTGGGGTCGAGCGAGCACGTGCCCGGGAAGTCCGCGGCAAACGGCGCGGCGGTGTACGCCAGCGACGGCAGCAGCAGCACGTCCATGCCGCGCACGGCAAGACGGTCGGCGCCGGCGCGCGCCATTGCTTCCGCAATGATCACATCGGTCGCGAGCGGCAGGTGGGGGCCGTGGGCCTCGAGCGCGCCGATCGGCAGAACCGCGACGCCCCGCTCGCGATCGACTCCACCGACCTCCTGCCAGGTCAGCTGCGCGAGCTCGCGGACGGGCATGGGGCGGGTTCGGAAACGGACGGTGCTGGTTGACCTCGGGGCGCTCCGGAGGGCATCATCTTGCCATGACGTTCGAGCCGCCGGAACGGTTCAACATCGCCGAATACTTTCTCGACGCGCGGGTGCGCGAGGGGCGGGGGCGGCGTACGGCGCTCGTCACGGATCAGGGTACACTCTCGTATGCGGAGGTTCAGGCACGGGCGAACCGCTTCGGTCACCTCCTTCTGGAGGCTGGAGTGGAGCCGGAGCAGCGTGTGCTGCTCGCGCTCCCCGACGGTCCGGACTTCGTCGCCGCGCTGTTTGGCACCTTGAAGATTGGCGCGGTGGTGGTAATGGTCAACCCGCAGCTCGCGCCTCCCGCGATCGAGTACCTCTACGCGTACACGCGCGCCCGCGTCGCCGTGACGTGTCGGGAGACGGCGGACCAGTTCCGGCGCACCGTCCATAGCCCGCCGACCCTCAAGGCCGTGCTGATCGCGGACGACCCTGCCACGGTTGCGCGACTGGCGCGCTGTGCCGACACCCTCGACACCTTCCCGAGCCACCGGGACGATGCCGCGATGTGGCTCTTTTCCGGCGGTACGACGGGCCAGCCCAAGGCCGTGGTGCAGACCCATACGTCCTTCGCCAACACCACCGAGTGCTACGCCAAGGACGCGCTGGGCTACCGCGAGTCCGATGTCACACTCTCCGTTCCGAAGCTGTTTTTCGGGTACGCGACCGGAGCGAACTTGTTCTTTCCATTCGCGGTCGGGGCGTCGGCCGTGCTGTTCCCCGAGCGATGCACCGCCGAGGTGATGTTCGAGAAGATCGCGCGCTTCCGTCCGACCATCCTCGTCAACGTCCCCACGATGGTCAACCACATGGTCTCGCATGCCGCGGCCGGACAGCAGGATCTCACGTCGCTGCGCTTTGCCACGTCGGCGGGCGAAGCGCTGCCGGTGGAGCTGTACGATCGTTGGAAGCGTTGTTTCGGCGTGGAGCTGCTCGACGGCCTCGGCACCGCGGAAATGTGGCACATCTTCGTGTCGAATCGCCCCGGCGCGGTCCGCCCAGGGACGCTGGGACAGGTGGTCCCGGGGTTCGAGGTCCGGGTGTGCGACGACGCCGGTCAACCGGTGGCCGATGGCGACGTCGGGATGCTGTGGGTGCGCGGCAACTCCCGTGCGGTCGGGTACTGGCAGCAGATGGAGAAGACGAAAGCGGCGTTTCGGGGCGAGTGGTACGCGTCGAGCGACCTGATTTCGCGCGATCGGGACGGATTCATCACGTACCACGGCCGCGCCGACGACATGCTCAAGGTGGCGGGGAAGTGGCTGTCGCCGCAGGAGGTTGAGGGGTGCCTGTTGCAGCACCCCGCCGTCAGCGAGGTGGCGGTGATGGGTGTGGTGGGGGACGGCGGCCTCACCAAGCCGCACGCCTTCGTCGTCGCCAAGGAACGGCGGTCCGGTCTGGCGGAGGAGCTCAAGGCGTTCGTCCGGGATCGGCTCGAGGCCTACAAGGCGCCGCGGGAGATCGTGTTCCTGGAGGCGTTGCCGAGGACGCATCTCGGCAAAGTGGATCGCGGGAAGTTGCGGAGCGGAGACTAGCGCGCCGTGGGACACCCGGTGCTCATCGCCGCGGAGCTGCAGAATCTCCTCGATGCCTCCCACCTCGAGGGGCTCGACGTCACCTGGATCGCCGCGGACGAAGCGACGCCCAAGGGCCATTGGATTGCGCTGGTGCCGCTGTTGTCGCGCTGGGTGGGGGGAATCGAGTTGAAGAACCTGCCGCGCCTTAAGATCGTCGCCAACGTCGCGGTGGGCTACAACAACGTCGACCTCGTGGCCGCCGAGCTCCGGCGGGTCCTGGTGACCAATACACCGGATGTGCTCACCAACGCGACGGCGGACCTCACGTGGGCGCTGATACTCGCCTGCGCGCGGCGGGTGCTGGCGGGGGTGGAGCTGGTCAAGAGCGGCCACTGGACCGGCTGGCACCCCGAGCAGCTTCTCGGGCTCGAGTTGCAGGGACGCACCCTGGGGCTACTCGGCGCGGGACGAATCGGCCAGGCGGTGGGGCGGCGCGGCCTGGCGTTCGGGATGGCGCTCCGCTATACGACCCGCACTCCCAAACCGGAATTCGAGGCGGAAACGGGCGCGGTGCGGGTGGAGTTGCGGGGGCTGTTCGAGACCGCGGACGTGCTCTCGCTCCATGTTCCGGCCGTCCCCGAGCTGCGGGGCGTGGTCAACGCCCAGAACCTGAGCCGGATGAAACCGGGAGCGATCCTCGTCAACACGTCGCGCGGCGATCTGGTGCAAGAGGACGCGCTCGCCGCGGCCCTGGAAGCAGGGCAGCTCGGCGCGGTCGGCCTGGACGTGTATGCCGAAGAGCCGTCGATTGAGCCGCGCCTGCTTACCGCGCCACACACCGTGCTCCTGCCGCACATCGGCAGCGCCACGCGCGACACGCGCCGGGCGATGGCCGGCGTCGCGCTGGCGAACGTGCAGGCGGTCCTCGAGGGCAAGCCGCCGTTGACCCCGGTGTATCGCTAGTTAGCTTCACCCCCGGAATGGCCCGGGCCACCAAGAGCACGACCCTCCTCGACGCCCGCGCGCTCGCGCGGGCGCTTCAGCGTATGGCAGTGGAGATCCTCGAGCTGGCGCACGGCACGACCGATCTGGTGCTGGTCGGCATCCAGCGCCGTGGCGTGGAGCTCGCCGAGCGTTTAGCCCGACTGATCGAGCGGGAGGAAGGCGTCAGCGTGCCGCGGGGCGCATTGGACATCACCCTGTACCGCGATGACCTGGAGGTCGTCGGACCGAGGCCGGTCATCGGTGAGACCCGCCTGCCGGGAGACCTCACCGACAAGCACGTCGTCATCGTGGACGACGTGCTGTACACCGGCCGTACCGTGCGCGCGGCGCTCGACGAGCTGGCCGACTTCGGCCGTCCCAAGCGCATCTCGCTGTGTGTCCTGGTGGATCGCGGCGGCCGCGAACTGCCGATCCAGGCGGACGTCACGGGGAAAGTGGCCAAGGTCGGTCCGGGTGAGCGCGTGGACGTGTTGATCGAGGAGCAGGATGGGAAAGATGAAGTGAATGTGGTGGGGGGTTCATGACATCGGCGCTGGGCAAGGATCTGGTCGGGCTGGAGTACCTCACCGCCCACCAGATCCGGTTGATCCTCGACACCGCCGAGCCGTTCAAGGAGGTGTCGGAGCGGCCGATCAAGAAGGTCCCCGCACTGCGCGGCAAGACGATCGTCAATCTGTTCTTCGAAGCCTCTACCCGGACCCGCATTTCCTTCGAGTTCGCCGAGAAGCGTCTTTCGGCTGACACGGTGAACGTCGCCGCATCGGGTTCCTCGGTGTCGAAAGGCGAGACCCTCGTCGACACCGCCAAGAACCTCGAGGCGATGCGGATCGACATGGTGGTGATCCGCCATGGCGCGTCCGGCGCCGCCCGGTTCCTCGGCGAGCGCATCCGCTCCAACGTCATCAACGCGGGCGATGGCAAGCACGAGCACCCGACCCAGGGGTTGCTCGACATGCTGACGATCCGCGACCGGCTCGGCACCATCGCCGGCGTGAAGGTCTGCCTGGTGGGCGATATCCTCCACTCGCGCGTCGCCCGCTCGAACCTGTGGGGACTCACCAAGCTCGGCGCGCAGGTGGCCGTGTGTGGTCCGCGCACCCTGTTGCCGCGCGGCATCGAGGAGCTCGGCGTCACGGTGTTCGCGCGGATCGAGGAGGCGATCGAATGGGCCGACGTGCTCAACGTGCTCCGCCTCCAGCTCGAGCGGATGGAAACGGGCTTCATTCCGTCGTTGCGCGAGTACTACCGTGTCTTCGGTGTCACGGTGGAGCGGCTCGCCAAGGCTGGGCGGCCGCTCCTCATCATGCACCCCGGCCCAATGAACCGCGGCGTGGAGATCGATTCGCGGGTCGCCGACGGTCCTCACAGCGTCATCCTCGATCAAGTGACCAACGGCGTAGCGGTGCGGATGGCGGTGCTGTACCTCCTGGCCGGCGGTCGACCCGAGCTCGCCGATGCGGCGAAGGGCGGCGGCACGGAATGACTCGACCGATCTTGCTGCGCAACGGGCGCGTCATCGACCCGAGCCGCGGCTTCGAGCAGGCGGCAGACGTGCTGGTGGCCGACGGGAAGATTGCCGCGGTCGGCCAGGGCTTGGGCGCGCCCGACGGTGCGGAGATCCGGGATGTGCGGGGCCTCGTGGTCGCCCCGGGATTCGTGGATGTGCACGTGCATCTGCGCGAGCCGGGGAACGAAGATGAAGAGACGGTCGCCAGCGGCGCGCGGGCGGCCGTGGCGGGCGGGTTCACCGCGGTATGCGCGATGCCCAACACCGATCCGGTGACCGATAACCAGGCTGCGGTGGGATTCATCGTGCGACAATCGGTCCGTGCCGGGTTGGCGCGCGTCTACCCGATCGGGGCTGTGTCGGTGGGTCAGAAAGGGGAGCGGCTCGCCGAGTTCGGCGAGATGGTGGGGGCCGGCGCAGTCGCGGTGTCGGACGATGGCAAACCCGTCGTCTCGGGTCACCTGATGCGAACCGCGCTCGAGTACGCGCGTACCTTCCATATTCCTGTCGCCGACCATTGTGAGGAGCCGACGCTGGCCGCGGGCGGGGCGATGCACGAGGGACTCGTCGCGACCCGCCTCGGGTTGAAGGGTATTCCCGCGGCCGCCGAGGAAATCATGGTCGCGCGCGACATCCTGCTCGCCGAGCATGTGGGCGGGCACGTACACCTGTGCCACATGTCCACGCGCGGGTCGGTGGAGTTGATCCGCCGGGCCAAGGAGCGCGGCATTCACGTGACGGCCGAGGTGACGCCGCATCACCTGACGCTCACCGACGCCGCGTGCGAGCGCTACGATACCCATGCCAAAATGAATCCGCCGCTCCGCGAGCCGGCAGACATCGCCGCCCTGGGCCAGGCGTTACAGGAGGGGGTGATCGACTGCATCGCGTCCGATCACGCGCCCCATGCCTACGATGAGAAGGAGGCGGCGTTCGACGAGGCGCCGTTCGGGATAGTCGGGTTGGAGACGGCTTTCGGGGTGGCCCACACGACCCTAGTGCAGGGCGGCGTACTAACCCTTCCGGAGCTGCTGGCCCGGATGAGCACGGGGCCGGCGGCGGTCTTCCATCTGCCGGGCGGGACGCTGGCCGTCGGGGCGGTAGCGGACGTCTGCGTGCTCGACGTCACAGCGCCTTGGGTCGTGCGGTCAGCAGAATTCCAGTCCAAGAGCCGAAACACCCCATTCGAGGGGCGCGAGCTGGTCGGCCAGGCCGCGATGACGCTCGTCTCCGGTCGAGTCGTGCACGAGCGAGCGATGCGGGAGCCGCGGTGACGCGCCGCGACCTGGCCCGGCGCATGGCCGAAGGTTGCCGACACTCGCGGAGCGCGGGATCTCGGCGGGGCAGGACGGCACTGTGTCGGCGCGAATCGGCCGAGACCGGGTGGACTGGGCCGGACGCCGCCGCCGCGGCCGACGCAACCCCACTAGTGAATTGGACTTACACCTACGGATTCTGCGGCGCCGGCCCGATGTTGGGGCGGTCGTCCATGCACATCCTCCGACGGCCACGGCGTTCTCCGTGGCGGGTGAAGGGTTGGCGTCTTTTGTGCTACCGGAGCTTATCTTCCTTGTCGGTCCGGTGCCGTTGGTGCCGTATGGGACGCCGGGAACGTCTGAGATGGCCGACCGCGTCGAGCCATTCCTCGGCGACCATGAGGCGCTGCTGCTCGCCAACCATGGGGCGGTGACGCTGGGACGCACACTCGATGAGGCCTGGATCCGGATGGAAACGCTGGAGCACGCCGCGCGAATTCTCTTTGGCGCCCGGCTGCTCGGCCGGGTCACCGCGCTGGATCCCGGCGCGGTAGCGCAGCTCGAAGCGCTGCGCGCGCGTTCGCCACGGGAGCGGGATGTCTAAAGCACCGACCAAGAGCACCGCCGCCATTCAGCGCCTGCTGGAGGAGCGGCGTCAGTACGAGGCATGGATCGCGCGGATTGACGCTGCCGGCGGCGCCGCGCCGTCCACCGTCCGCAGCCGGGTGCGATCCGACTACGAGGCGCGGCTCAATGCCGTGACCGAAGAGCTCAAGGTCCACGCCGAAGCGGCGCGGCTCATGGCGGCACAGCGCAAGGAGTTGCGCCGCGACCTCCAAACCAAGGAGACCACCGCTGCCGAGCGGCTTTCCGAGGCGGAGCTGCGCCACGCGGTGGGCGAATACGACGAGTCACAATGGACCCAAGTGCACAAGGAAGCCTTGGCGGAGCTCGTCTCAGTACGTGAAGAACTCGGTTCGATCGAGGAGGACATCGCGCAGCTCGAGGAGCTGGAGCGTCTGGTCCGCTTGCGCCCAGCTGCGCCCCCTCCGGCCCAGGCTGCGCCGCAACCTGCTGCCGCTCCGGCGCCAGCCCCGGCTCCCGCACTCGCTCCGTCATCAGGACCACTCCTCACCTCGATGCCGCGAGTCGGGTCGCCCCCTCGGCCGCCGCCGCCCGCTCCGCCGCCGCCGCGTCCGGAGCCGAAGCCCGATCCGAAAGCGTCGGACAAGCCCACAATGATCGACGAGCTGGCCTTCCTCAAGTCGGTGACAGAAGACGAGAAGCGCGGCATAGGGAGTCCGGGGCCGGCGCCCGCACCACGGCGCAGCGGTGCACAGTTCCAGCCGTCCGAGCCCGCGGCGGGTCGCGGTGCGTCCACCCCCGCTCCAGCGCCCGCGTCGCTGCCAGGAAATGAGGAGGCGGAGCCGGTCCGAACCCTGAAGTGCCGGGAGTGCGGTACGATGAATCTGCCGACGGAGTGGTATTGCGAGAGTTGTGGGGCAGAGTTGGCAGCGTTGTAACGACGGCTTCGTCAAGCAGAGGCGTCGAGCGAAATCGACGCCTTAAGCCTTTGCTTTGACGAATCTCGCCAGCCGGGACTTACTCCGCGCCGCGTTATTCTTGTGAATCAACCCCTTTCGTGCCGCCCGGTCGAGCAGCCGCACCGCCGCGGCGTACGCCAACGCTGCTTCCTGCTTGGTGGGTGCACTGCGCACCCGCTTCAATGCCGTCCGCAACGCCGATCGTTGGGCGCGGTTGACAATGGTGTGGCGACGCGCCTGGCGCATCGCTTTCTTGGCGGACTGGATTCGCGGCACGACTGGTTCTCTCCCGTTCGAGGCGCGCAAGATAGACGGTAAGTTCAGAGGGGTCAAGGCGCTACGCCGTTGACCGGAGCTCTCAACCGTGGCTATTTTACGCCGACTTCGACGCCCGAGAGCCCCCTATCTCGTTCGATTTCCTCATCTGGGCCCCGGTGCTCCTGTTCTCGATGGTGGCCCACGAGTACGCCCACGCCGAAGCGGCTTACCGCCAGGGCGACGACACCGCTTACATGCTCGGGCGGCTGACGATGAATCCCCTGAAGCACATCGACCCATTCATGACGGTGCTGCTTCCCATCCTGCTCTGGGTTACCTCCGGCGGGCGCTGGACGTTCGGCGCCGCCAAGCCCGTGCCCGTGAACCCACGGAAGTATCGTAATTATGTGAGCGGCGACATCATCGTGTCGCTTGCCGGGATCGCCACCAACCTGGTGCTGTTCGTAGTATTCACCGGGGTCTTCGCGCTCCTCGGTCTCCTCGCGCAGACCTTTCCACAGTTGACCGCGACGTTCGGGATCCTGCAGAACATGGCCCGATTCGGCATGCTCATCAATCTGTTGCTCGCGTTTTTCAACCTGATTCCGATTCCGCCGCTGGACGGGAGTCACGTGCTATACCACCTGCTCCCCCCGGCCGCGGGTCTGCAATACCGGCAGTTCGCACGGTTCGGGTTTCTCCCGATCATGGCGTTGACATTCTTCCTTCCCGGGGTCGTGCAGGTCTTGCTCTGGCCCGCGATCAAACTGATGCAAATCGGCGCGGGGTTGGTGCGGGGGTTCGCGCTGCCCGGGGTATCTCTGTGACCGCCGTGCCGCCCAGCGCTGCCACCGACACGCCGGCCGGCGGAGGTTTCGTCGTCGAGCTCGAGCAGTTCTCGGGCCCGCTGGACCTGCTGCTCCACCTGATCCGCGAAGACGAGGTCGACATCACCGACCTGCCTATCGCGCGCATCGCAGACCAGTTCCTCGCCGTGATCAACGAGCTGGGGCTGAATCAGGCGGCCGACTACCTCGAGATGGCGGCGCGGCTGCTGCGGATCAAGGCGCAGATGCTGCTGCCACGCCGGCTGGGCGACGACGAGTGGGAAGACCCGCGCTCCGAGCTGGTCCGGCGACTGCTGGAGTACCAGCAGATCCGCGAGCTGGTGGAATGGCTCTCCCGGGCTACCGCGGGACGCGCGGAGCGCTTCGCGCGCGGCTTCGAGGCGCCGCTTCCCGAGCTGCCGCCCGCGCCGCTCGCCATCGAGCTGAACGATCTCCTCGCTGCGGCGGAGCGGGTGATCGCGCTCATTCCCGAGCCGACGCTGCACCGTGTCGTGCCGCGCCCGCTCGACGTCGAAGGGGCGACCGCCCGGATTGAGGCGCTGCTCGACACGCGGGACGAGTTCGGCTGGCACGAGGTCGTGGGGGATCGCCCCGGCGTGGTCGAGGTGTTGTCTGCGTTCATCGCCCTGCTCGAGCTCGCCAAGCGCGGCGCCCTGACGATCACCCAGCCCGAGCCGTTCGCACCGATGAGGATTCGCCGTGACACCCCTCGCGAAGCTGCTTGAGGCCGCGCTATTCGCGGCGTCGCGCCCGCTCGGGCTTGACGAGCTGGCGACGCTCGAACCCGAAGCGGGGGAGCTCGGTACCCGCGCCGCGCTCGAGGAGCTGCGCGCCGCCTACGCCGGGGGCGACCACGGCGTCGAATTGGCCGAGATCGCCGATGGCTGGCAGTTCCTGACGAGGCCGGAGTACGCCGAGCCGATCGAGCGGGCGCAATTCGCGCTGCGGCCGCGCCGGCTCAGCCCGGCAGCGCTCGAGACGTTGGCGATCATCGCCTACCGCCAGCCGGTCGGCCGGATCGAGGTGGACGAGATCCGCGGGGTAGACTCCGGCGCGGTCATCGACAAGCTGCTGGAGCGCGGACTAATCGAAGTCACGAGCCGCGGCGAGGGGTTGGGGCGTCCGCTGCTCTACGGCACCACGTCCCAGTTCCTCGAGATCCTCGGGGTCAGGAGCCTCGACGACCTGCCGCGGCTAGACGAGTTGTCGGTCGCCTTGCGGCCGCCGACGCCGGCCGCGCCAGAATGACCCCCATGCGCCTGCAGCGCGCTCTGGCGCGCGCGGGCGTCACCTCCCGGCGCAAGGCGGAGGAACTGATCCGGGCCGGCCGCGTTCGGGTCGACGGGGCCGTCGCCACCATCGGATCGAGCGTCGATCCGGACCGCCAGCGGATCACCGTGGACGGTGCGGCGGTGCGCACCGCGACACACGCCACGTGGCTCGCCCTCAATAAGCCGCTCGGCTACGTCGTGAGCCGCGGTGATCCTGCCGGTCGGCCCACCGTCTACGATCTCCTCCCGCCGGTGCCGGGGCTCACGTACGTTGGACGGCTGGACGTGATGACCTCGGGGCTCCTCCTGCTCACCACCGACGGCATCGCGGCTCACCGCCTGATGCACCCGCGGTTCGCCGTGCCGCGCACCTATCGCCTGGGCGTGCACGGCCGCTCCGCGATCGAGGTCGAGCGTGCGCTGGCACGGCCGATCCCGATCGAGGGTCGACCAGTGCGGGTGACGCGCGCCCGCGTGCGCCCGACGGGCAAGAGCGTCGAAGTGGAGCTGACGCTCGCCGAGGGGCGGAATCGCATCGTGCGGCGGCTCGCCGAGGCAATCGGGCTCAAGGTCGAATGGCTGCATCGCACCAGTTATGGTCCGGTGCGGCTGGGCACGCTGGCCGAAGGGCGGCATCGCCCGCTCACCCGCCGCGAGGTCGCGGCGATCGAGGAGCCGGATGGAGCTGCGTAACACGACGGTCGTGATGTTGGGGGGCAGCGGGCTCGTCGGGCATGCGGTAGCGCGGCGGCTGCTCGAGAAAACGCCGCAGCGCTTGGTGCTCGTGGCCCTGTTCGAGGACGAGGTGCGCCACGCAGCGCGGGCCCTCGAGCCGTTCCGTGGCGCCAGCGCGATCGAAGTCGAATGGGGGAACGTGTTCCTCCCGGCGCCGGTGGCGCGGCTCGAGCGAGCCGCCATGCTCGCCGATCCGGCGCACCGGGCGCTGGTGCTGGATGACCTGCTCGGCGACCTCACCGACGAGGTGCTCGAGCGCAGCCTCCTGTACCAGATCCTGGCGCGCTACGCACCCGACGCCGTGGTCGACAGCATCAATACGGCCACGGCGTTCGCCTACCAGGATATCTTCCAGAGCGCGCGCGACATGCTGGCGCAGGCACGCAGCGGCGTGCTGGACGCCGCCGCCGTCGAAGCCCATGTCCTGACGCTCACGATGCCACAGCTCATCCGGCACACGCAGCTAATGTTCGAGGGGCTGCGTCGCGCCGGGACAAAGGCATACGTGAAGATCGGCACCAGCGGCACCGGCGGGATGGGGTTCAACATTCCGTACACGCATTCGGAGGAACGCCCCAGTCGTACGTTGATGACGAAATCCGCGGTGGCCGGTGCGCAGTCGCTGCTGCTGTTTCTGATGGCGCGCACGCCTGGCGCGCCGGCGACCATCGAAGTCAAGCCGACCGCGACCATCGCGTGGCGCGAGATCGGCTATGGACCGGTGTGGCGCAAGGGGAAACCGATTCCGCTTGTGGATTGCGCGGAGCCGGTGGAGCTGGCGCAGGCATTCGAGGATGGCGCGAAGGTCTGGCGCGAGCTGGGCGGCGTCGTCGAAGGGGTGTACATCAATACGGGCGAGAACGGACTGTTCGCCCGCGACGAGTTCGCCACGGTGACGGCGCTGGGGCAGATGGAGTTCATCACGCCCGAAGAGATCGCCGACTACGTGGTGTTCGAGCTCGAGGGGCGCCCGACCGGACGCGACGTTGTCGCCGCGCTCGACAGCGCCACCGCCGGTCCCACGTATCGCGCGGGTATCCTGCGGGCGCACGCGCTGGGGCGACTCGACGCGCTGGAGCGCGAGCACGCCACGCGGTCGGTGGCGTACGAGATGCTGGGGCCGCCCCGGCTCGCCAAGATGCTGTACGAGGCGCGGGTGTGCGCGTTACTCGCGCCCACCGTTGGGGCGCTGGCCGGTGCGGATCCGGCGGCGTTGGCCGAGCAGGCGCACGCACTGCTCCGGAAAGACGCGGCACTGCGCAGTCACATTGTTTCGGTCGGGCTCCCGATCGTGACCCCGGACGGTCGCCGCGTCTACCGGGGGTGCGGGGTGATCGTTCCGCCGGTGAGCGGTGATCCGCTGGCGGCGGCGCCGCGCGGCTGGGTGGACCTGCGGCCGGCGCAGTTCGGGCAGTGGATCCGGCGCGCGGGGGACATGGTGCGGCACGCCGTGGAGCGGGCGCGGCCCGGCCGCCACGCCGATTCCGGGAGCGACGTCGACTGGACCGCGATCGATCCCGATCAGCCGATCGACCCGGCGGCATTCGCCACTTGGGTGTTCCGGTTCGAGGACCGCGGGGAGCGCATCAAGCGGTAGTCCATGGCGGAGATCTCGACGTTGGAGCGTTGCCTGGGTGCGATGGGGACCGCCTTCCGTTTGGTGCGGCTGTACCCGTCCTCGCACCCGGCGGTGCAGGAGGCGATGCGACACCTGGAGTCGCACCTGCCGAGCGTTGCCGCACT
>JBOHST010000328.1:0-4865 GCA_050733375.1 Gemmatimonadales bacterium | reverse complement strand
CTCGCATGGCGTCGATGAACTGCCGCAACCAGCCTTTGGTGAATACCCATTCGTGCGTGCCCGGCCAGCCGCCGAATTTCTCTCCGTCGTCGACCAGCACGGCCAGCGACCGCCCGGCGCCACGCAGCTCGCGAAGATAGGCCGCGGTCTCGGCCGGCGGCCGGAACGGGACGAGGTAGCGCAGTCGCTCGTCGATCGACAGGACGGCCAGGTGACGGCCGTCGCTTTCGGTCCAAAACGGCGCATGCAGCTGTTCGCGCTCGAATCCGCTCACGAGAAAGTGGCGGTCGTCCACGAGGACATACTGGACGCCGGCCTCCGCCAGGTCGGCTGCCAGCTCCGGTTGCCACACGCGCTCGGTGAGCCACAACCCGCTCGCCTGCACGCCGAAGCGTCGCTGCAGCGCCTCGCGCATCCAGGCGACCTGCTGGATCCGGTCCGCCCGCGGCAGCGCCGCGAGCACCGGCTCGTAGAAGCCCCCCAGCAGCAGCTCCACCCGCCCGTCGGCCACGAGTGGTCCTAGGACGTCCAGGTACGCCGTATCGTGCGTCTCGAGCCACTCGAGCAGCGGGCCCGAGAGGTGTAGCGAAATCGGGAGGAAATCCAGCTGGGCGACGGATTGCAGAAACGGGAGGTATGCCTCGCGCACGTGCTGCTCGAACACGTGATCGAAGTTGCCAACCGGCTGGTGCAGGTGCACCCCGAACGCGAACCGGACGGGACCCTCGCTCACGGCGCCGGTGCGAAGCCCAGCCGCCACGCGACGTCCGCCAGCGCCGTTACCCGCTCCGGCGAAGCCGCGGTGCTGACCCGCTGAAACGCGGTTTGCACGTCGAAGGGGACGGTCCAGTCGAGCAAATCCAGCAGGTCGGCGAGCTCGAGGACGCGGGTCGCCGCCCCCGCGGAGTCGTCGCGCCCCAGGTCGGTCACCGCGTGGATCAGGATGCGGCGAACGATGTCCCGCAGGTCCGCCGTCCCGGTGGCGATCGCCTCGATCTCCGCCGGCGTCAACCACTGCGCGACCAGGTCGCGGCGCAACGCCGCGGCGACGCTGCGCCGCTGCCGCTCGGGCAAGTCGGCGAGGTCGAGACGAATCACCCCGTCCCGGTCCGCCGGCGTCACGCCGACCGACACGCGTCCGAGGGCGGGACGCTCCACCGTCGCGACGAACTCCGCCGTGCGCCCGGTGCGGCGGTGGGTAAGCGAGACCCGGTCGCCTTCCGTGCGCGCCGTGTAGCCCGGCCCGTCGACGTCGGTCGCGAGCGGGGCGAAGCGCCGCGCGGCCGCGTATCCTCCGGCCAGGCGCACCTCCGGCGCCACGCGAGGCTTGACCGATTGCAGATAGACTGCGCGCCCGTTCCCGACCGCCGGCGCGTTGCTCTCGGCGGGCGCGAGACGCTCGAGCAGACCGGCCTCGAGGCGGGGGGCGTCGCCGCCCGCCAGCTCGATCGCGCGGGCCGCGTAGCGCAGGACCTGCCGCGCTTCGATGCCTCCGATATCGTCGAAGAACCATCCGCAGGACGTGAACATCCGCAACGCATTGCGCTCCAGCTCGAGCAGCTCCCGGGCACGAATGGACTCGGGCGGTCCCACCGGGCCGCGCAGTGCGGCGCTCACGAAAGTGGCGATTGCCGCAGTGCCGGCGTCCATGATCGCCCCGTATCCGTCCCGGGCCTCCCACGGCTCACGCAGCAACCCGGCGGCATCTCGCTCGAACACCGCGTGTAGCTCGGACGCCAGCCAGTCGAGGGATTCCCGCAACGGCGCCCGCCAGCGCTGCTGGCTTGGCACCAGAGTACCCATCCGGCAACCGCAATCGGCCCGCCAGCGCTCCACGCCGTGCGGGCAGCTCCAGGAGCTCGGAGCGACGATCGCAACGTCTTTCCGGGGGGGGTGCGCGGCGAGGAACGCCGCGCAGCTCTCGATCCGCACGTCGGGACGCCGCGTCAACTGGTCCAACACGGCAGCCAGCGCCATTTCGCCGAAGCGCTGGTGATGGCCGTACGTCTCACCGTCGGTCGCCACGAACGCGAGGTGGTCCGGGTCGGAGGCTCGCTCCTCCGGCGCCATCCGGTCCGCCCACGCACCCGCGTCCTGGAGCAACGGGCCGAAGGCGACGTCGTGCGAGATCGCACCGTCGTAGACGAACAGCGTGATGGTGCGACCGCTGGCGGTGCGATAGTGACCGGGAGCCCCTCCGGCCGGCAGCGGGCGGACCTGGTGCGGCGCGAGCATCGTGAATCGGATCCCCTCGCCCGCCAGGACGTCGAGCGTGTCGTCGTCGACCGCCGTCTCGGGCAGCCACATCCCCTCCGGCTCGCGCCGGAAGCGCCGCCGGAAGTCGGCGACGCCCCACCGGACCTCGGTTGCCTTGTCGCGCCGGGTGCAGAGCGGCAGGATCGAATGGTGATACGGCATGGCGATCGCGTTGCCGTGTCCGTCGTGCCGCTCGCAGCTCAGGCGATCCGCCTCGAGCACCGCCTGGTAAGTTGCCGGCGCCTCACGCTCCATCCATTCCAACAGCGTGGGCCCGAAGTCGAAGCTGATGGAGGTCAGCGTATTGACGATGCGCGTGATACGCCCGTCGGCTCCGGAGAGGCGAGCCGCCACGACGGCCCGATAACACTCCCGCTCGATACGCTCGTTCCAGTCATGAAACGGGGCCGCCGATGGCTCCGTTTCCACTTCGTCGAGCCAGGGATCTTCTCGTGGCGGCTGGTAAAAGTGCCCGTGAATCACAACGGACCGGACGCCACGGGTCATCGAGGCAGGATCGCCGTCGGGGGGTCGTCAGGGGGAACCTCGGCGCCCAACTCCGCCTGCATCGCCGAAGCGTAGTAATCCCTCACGTACTGCTGCACCGCGCGCCGCGCCGTGAAGCGCGAGCCCGTGACGTGCAGGGCATGTTTCATACGCTCGATCCAGCCCAGCGGCAGGCCGCGCTCATCGCGCTCGTAGAACAGGGGGACCACCTCGCGTTCCAGCAGCGCGTAGAGATGCTCCGCATCCGTCGCATCCACGTCTTCCTCCGGCCGTGCCAGGGGAATCGCCCATCCGTTGAGACCCGTGAACCCCTCCACCCACCAGCCATCGAGGGTGCTGAGCTGCGGAATGCCGTTCAACCCCGCCTTCATGCCGCTCGTCCCAGAGGCTTCCAGCGGAGAACGAGGCAGATTGAGCCACAGGTCCACCCCCTGGACCAGGCGATGCGCCAGATGCATCTCGTAGTCCTCCAAAAACGCCACGCGACCCTCGAACTGCGGGTCTCGAGTGAAAGAGTAGACCCGCTGCAGCATTTGCTTGCCGGGCTCGTCGGCCGGATGCGCCTTGCCCGCGAAGACGAGCTGTACGGGGCGGCGCGGATCGACCAGCAGGCGCTGCAGCCGCGCGACGTCCCGGAAGATCAGGTCCGCCCGCTTGTAGGTCGCGAACCGGCGCGCGAAGCCGATCGTCAGCGCATCGGAGCTGAGCAACACCCCCGCCCCGGCAAGATGCGCGACCTCCTGTTGCCAGCGCTCGTGCCAGCGCCGCCGGGCCTCTTCGCGGATGTACTCCATCAGCACCGCCTTCATCCGTACCCGCACTGCCCAGAGCCTGGCATCGTCGAGCGACAGGACCCGATCCCAGACCTCCGGCTCGTCCATCCGGGATTCCCATCCCGCGCCGAGGTGTTCGTCGAGGAGCTGCTTGACCCAGTGGGACATCCAGGTCGCGACGTGGACCCCGTTGGTCACGTGGCCAATCGGCACCTGCGACGGGTCCCGGCCGGGCCAGAGGTCGCGCCAGATCCGTCGGGTCTCTCGTCCATGGCGTTCCGCCACTCCATTGACGCGACCCGACAGGCGCATCGCCATGACGGTCATGTGGAACTGTCCGTGATCGAGGTTGGGATGGTGCCCGAGGTGCAGCACGGACTCCCGATCGGTGCCCAGCTCTTCCCAGAACGGACCGGCACATTCGTCGATCTGGTCCTGTGTAAACACGTCGTGACCCGCCGCCACCGGTGTGTGCGTGGTGAACACACTCGTCGCCCGGACCCGCCGAATCGCGTCGGCGACCGGCGTTCCGCCGGCGGTCAACTCCCGCACCCGTTCCAGCAGCATGAAGGCGGCATGCCCCTCGTTGGCATGCCAGGCGGCCGGTGCGATGCCCGCCGCCCGGAGTACGCGAACGCCGCCCACCCCGAGGATCCATTCTTGGCGCAGCCTGAGTCCCACGCCCCCTGCGTAAAGCTTGTGCGTCAGCTCGCGATCCTCGGGGTGGTTCTGCTCCAGGCTCGTGTCCAACAGGTACACGGGCACACGGCCGACCATCATGCGCCAGGCGCCGAGATAGACGGTCCGCCCGCCGGCGCGCACTTCGGTGAGATGGGGCTCGCCGTTGGGCCCCAGCACCGGGGTGAGGGGCGTGAGTCCGGGATCGAACCGCTCGTCGGCGTCCTCTTGCCGGCCGTCCAGACGGATGCGCTGGTCGAAATATCCCTTCGTGTAGAACAACCCGACGCCCACGAGCGGCACACCGAGATCCGACGCGGCCTTGCAGTGGTCCCCGGCGAGGATGCCGAGACCGCCCGAATAGATCGGGACCGAGTTGTGCAGGCCGAATTCGGCGCAGAAGAACGCCACGGGCCGCGCGCCGAGCCCGGGGTGGTTGGCGCCGAACCACGTCTCGGCGTCCGACTGGTTCCGCGCGAGCTTCTCGAGCACGCCGTCATAGCGGCTCAGAAAGTCGGGATCGCGCGCGCAGGCCTGCAGTCGCGCTGGATCCACACGGTGCAGCAGCTCGATCGGGTTATGTCGCGTCCGATGCCAGATCGGGTGGTCGATCGTGCGAAACAGCGCCCGCGCCTCGCGGTCCCAGCTCCA
>JBOHST010000327.1:0-5267 GCA_050733375.1 Gemmatimonadales bacterium | reverse complement strand
GTGCGCTCGACACCCGAGGTCGAGCGGCTCTACGCCGAGGCGAAGCGAGCGTTCGGCCTGGTCAATGTGCTGTACAACAACGCCGGGGTGTCGCCGGGCGACGATGACGGCGTCGTAAACACCAGCGACCAGGTCTGGGAGCTGGTGCTCGACATCAACGTGCAAGGTGTGGCGCGCTGTTGCCGCGCGGGGATTCCGCATCTGCGGGACGCGGGTGGCGGATCGATCATCAACGTCGCGAGCTTCGTGGCGACCGTCGGCGCCGCGACGCCGCAGATCGCCTACACGGCGTCCAAGGGCGCCGTGCTGTCCATGACGCGGGAAATCGCCATCATCCATGCGCGCGAGAACATCCGGGCGAACGCGTTGTCGCCCGGCCCGGTGCGGACGGCGCTGCTCGAAAAGTTCCTCTCGACCGAGGAAAAACGACAGCGCCGCCTGGTGCATATCCCCATGGGCCGATTTGGCGAGGCCCGGGAGATCGCGCTGGCGGCGCTGTTTCTCGCCTCCGACGAGTCGTCCTACATCACGGGAGCGGATTTTCGGGTGGATGGCGGGATTACGGCCGCGTACGTGACGCCGGAGGGCCCTCCCCGGCAATAGTGCGGCGCACCACGGGTGTCGCGGCGTCGGGCAGGCCTAGGGCGGTGTCTGGCAGCCGCGCTGCCAGCATCCCATCTTTGCATGGTATGGCCGATCTCCTGAACCACCTCGAACGGGCGCTCGGAGACCGCTATCGCCTCGAGCGCGAACTAGGCCACGGCGGGATGGGGCTCGTATTTCTCGCCGAAGATCTGAAGCACCACCGCAAAGTCGCCCTCAAGGTCCTCCGACCGGAACTCGCGCAGTCCTTGGGCGCGGAGCGGTTTCTCCGGGAGATCCGCATCTCTGCCCACCTGATCCACCCCAACATCCTGACCCTCATCGACTCGGGTGAAGCCGACGGCTGCATGTACTACGTCATGCCCTATGTCGAAGGCGAATCACTCCGCGACCGGCTGAATCGGGAACGACAACTTCCACTCGAGGACGCCCTCGAGGTCGCTCGGGAGGTGGCCGACGCCCTGAGCTACGCCCACAGCCTAGGAGTCGTCCATCGGGACATCAAGCCGGAGAACATTCTCTTCGAGGCGGGGCACGCGGTCGTCGGTGATTTCGGGATCGCCCGGGCGGTGAGCGAGGCAGGGGGTGAACAGCTCACCGAGTCCGGGCTCGCCGTGGGCACGCCGGCATATATGAGTCCCGAGCAAGCCAGTGGGAGCGATCCCGTCGATGCGCGCACGGATATCTACAGCTTGGCGTGTGTGCTGTACGAAATGCTGGTCGGGGCTCCCCCCTACGTGGGTCCCACGCCTCAGGCAATCCTGGCTCGCAAAGCGGTGGAACCCGTGCCCGGCCTGCGGGTCGTCCGGGAAACGGTGCCGGTGGCCGTCGAGCGGGCCATCACCAAAGCCCTCGCCAAAGTGCCGGCGGATCGGTTCGCGACCGCGCGGCAGTTTATCGAGGCCCTGTCCGGGGAAGGATTCGCGGCGGCGGTCGCGGCGACGGCACTCGCGGCGGGACGGAGATGGCAGAAGCTGCTTGCGATGGCGCTCCTGGGCGGGCTGCTGGCGACGAGCTACGCCCTCTGGCGCGGCAGCGAGAGCCGGGCTGCACGGTCGGGGGCCCCGCACGCGAGCTTCAGTCAGCTGACCGCCGAGCCCGGGGTCGAGTGGTTTCCCAGCTTGTCGCCGGACGGAAAGTGGATCGTGTATGCCGGTGATGGTGCGGGCAATCGGGACATTTTTCTGAGGAGCGTGGGCGGACAGAATTCGATCAACCTCACCAAGGACTCCCCGGCGGACGACGACCAACCGGCCTTCTCTCGCGACGGTGAACGGATCGCGTTTCGGTCGAGCCGGGAGGGCGGCGGGATCTTCTTGATGGGACGCACCGGCGAGGGGGTCAGACGAGTGACGCGGATGGGCTTCAGGCCGACGTGGTCTCCGGACGGCACCCGCCTCGCGTTCGTGAGCGAGAATGTCGAAATGAATCCGCAGAACTCGGAAGGCCGGAGTCAGTTGTGGGTTGTCGAGGTGAACACCGGCGAGGCCCGGCAGCTCGAGGTCGTCGATGCGGTGCTGGCCAGCTGGTCGCCCCATGGTCAGCGGATCGCCTATATGAGGAGGTTGGCGGGCCAGCCCGGCCGGCCGGCCCAGGGGGACGTGTGGACGATACCCGCGGCGGGAGGCGAGCCGACGGCCGTGACCTGGGATGTGGCGACCGACTGGAACCCCGCTTGGTCACCGGACGGGAGATACCTGTACTTCGCCAGTGATCGAGGCGGCAGCATGAACCTCTGGCGTGCCCCGATCGACGAAGAGTCTGGGAGGAGGTTGGGCGACCCGGAGCCGATCACGACCCCGGCCACGTCGCTGGCGCACATCAGTGTTTCAGCCGACGGGCAACGCATTGCCTACAGCTCGGTCCTCGTCACGACGAACATTCAGCAGGCTACTCTAGATCCGACTACGCAAGCCGTGATCGGGGAACCCGAGTGGGTCACGACCGGGACGCGGCGCTGGTCGTCACCCGATCCTTCTCCCGACGGAAGGAGCGTCGCTTTCTACTCGCTGGTCCGGCCGGACGGCGATCTCTACGTCGTGGGTGCGGACGGAACGGGCCTGCGACAGGTGACGGGGGGCGATTCCACCGTCGATCGCGTGCCCCGCTGGTCTCCGGACGGCAACTGGATCGCGTTCTTCTCGAACCGCAGCGGACCGCTTCAGCTCTGGAAAATTCGGCCGGATGGCAGCGAGCTCACCCAATTGACCGACGCGGCAAGGAACGTGGGTGTCCCCGTGTGGTCGCCGGACGGCTCACGGATGGCGGGGTCGCAGGGCCTGACCGCCGCCGGCGGCCGGGTGTCCCTGCTTGATCCCAACCGTCCATCGCACCAGCAAGCTCTGGACACGCTGCCGTCACTCTCGCTGGGGTGGTTCACCGCGAATTCGTGGTCGCCCGACGGGGAGCGGCTGGTGGGGGACATCAGTTTCAAGGACGCCGGCATCGTGACCTACACGTTCCGCTCGCGTACGTATGAGCGCCTGACGGACCTCGGCCAGTGGCCAGTCTGGCTTCCCGACAGCCGCCGTGTCCTGTTCGTGTCGGGCGGTGACGGCTTTTTCGTGGTGGACCGCGTAACGAAGCGCGTCCGGAAGATCTTCTCTGTGACGCGGGACGTAATCGGTCCGCCACGGCTCTCCGCCGACGGGCGCCAGATGTTCTTTTCCCGACGGGTGACCGAAGCCGACATCTGGCTCCTGACCCTGCGGTGAGGTTCGGCCGTGACGGCCTAGGCGGCTAACACCCGCAATCGCTCCTTCGCTGGCCGATCCATCGGCATCTGCCGCACCTGCCACGGCATTCCGGCCGCCGGCAACCGGTCCAGGAACGGGTCCGGATCGAACTGCTCCGGCGACATCACACCGCTGCCCTGCCACTCCCCCTCGGCGATCAGCTCCGCCGCCACGACGGGCGGGATGCCGGTCTGATACGCCGTCGCCTGCACGCCCAGCTCGGCGAATGCCCGCTCGTGGTCGGCCACGGAATACACGTAGAAGGCTTTCATTTCGCCGTTCTGGAATCCCTTGCCCAGTGTGCCGACGCAGCTCCGGCCGCGCAGCTTGCCGGCGAGTTCGGCCGGCTTGGGGAGCAGGGAGACGACCAGGTTGCGGGGCACGACTTCCACCCCGTCGACCGGCACAGCCACCTTGCGCGACAACCCCGTTCGATGCAGCACGCGCAAGGTCTCGAATGTGTCGTCCGACAGCGTGAACTTGAAATCCGCCGTCGTCAGGCCGGGGATGAACCGTGCGAAGGTGGTCACTTCCTCGTGATCGACGTAGTAGCAGGTCAAGGGCCCAAGCTCGGGAAACTCGAACCGCTCGCCGCCCGTCAACGGCTCGGCGAGCCCTAGCCTCCCCTCGCGGTACACCGTCGGTGGGCAGAGACACTCGTCGATGAACACCCACGGGCTGAACGACGCCACCATGCCGCCCGGGCCGCCATACACCGAGGAATCTCCGTCCCGGACGTGGAGCGCCGTCACCTCTTCGAGCAGGTGCTTGGCAATGTGGGCCGCGTAGACGTTCGAGGTGCCGGGGTCCGCCCCCATGCCGAGCAGGGCGAGGCGGCCGCGGGCGCGAAACGCGCTGTCGAGAGCGAACTGATCGTCCAGCTTGGGGATGCCGTCCGCCTCAGTGCCGCCGCTGGCCAGATCGATGTAGTCCGCGCCCGCCTCGAGGCAGGCGCGCATCACGATCAGGTTGGTGGCGGGAAGCGCGGCGTTCAGCACCAGGGTGGTGCCCGTCTCTTGAATCGCCTGGACAACCAGCTCCTCGCGGGAGGCATCGAGCGTGAGGGCGCGCACGCGCGGGTCGTTGATGCGACTGGCCAGCGCCTGCGCGCGACCGGAAACGGCGTCGGCGATGACGACCTGGCGAAAGACGGGTTGGCGAGCAAACCTGAGTGCGGACACGGTCCCCACCGCGCCGGCACCGATCACGAGGACTTTCATTATCTCCTCAAGAGTTGTCAGCGACTCACGGTCCGGTCACCAGGGGTTCCGACCCTTGGCTCCCTCGCCCCCGGCCGCAGTATGGGGGTGGCGGCTCAAGGGGAAAGTCAGCCGCCAGGACGCCCGCCCGCGGGAAGGTTGGGGGGGCTGACCCAAGCTAGCCTGGGGGGTCACAACGTAGGCAACCCCCCATAGCCAAGTCGTTGATGCTAGGTAGTTTATTGCACTATTGGCTGGTTTGGCGCGTCGCTTCAAACTGTCGAGATACTAGACAGTTGATGAGCGCAGCCAACATTTCTGAGGCGCTGAAACCCCGAAGGAAATCCGAAGAAAGAGGGACCGCGCTGCCATCAGCTGTACCAGCCGATCGGTTTCTCGTCGAGGTTAAAGTAGACCTGTTTCGTTTCCAGGTATTCCTCCAGGCCCCACTTGCCCAGCTCGCGGCCGAAGCCGGACATCTTGTAGCCGCCCCACGGCGCTTCGACGTAGGTCGGCTGCATGTGATTCACCCAGATGATGCCGGCCTCGAGGTGCTTCACCACCCGCATCGCCTTGAAGATGTCGCGGGTCCACACCGCGGCTGCGAGGCCGTAGCTCGAATCGTTGGCGATCCGCAAGGCGTCCGCCTCGTCCGTGAACGGGATCACGCTCATCACCGGGCCGAAGATCTCCTCGCGCGCGATCCGCGCCGAGTTGTCCACGTCATAGA
>JBOHST010000326.1:0-5519 GCA_050733375.1 Gemmatimonadales bacterium | reverse complement strand
ATCGGGTGAAAATGAAAAGCACCCGGCCCGTCCCATCCTCTCCGAGCGCAGCCTCACTCCACTTCCTGTCTTGTTGCCCCCAGCGAATCTGCGCGGGCCGCTTGACCAATCCCGGCATTGATCGCCGCAACGAGATCGTATCGCCGGCTCCACTCTCTTGCCGTCAGTCCGCTTGCTTCTCCCGTCTGGCTGAGCCCGACAACCGTGAGCTCCCATAGGTTGGGATCGACGCGGAGAATCGTTATCCGGGAGTCGCCGACCTCACTCGCCTTAGCTGCCTGAAACGTCGCGAGGGCCATGCCGGCGCGAGGGTCTCCCAACGGGTGGGAGGGCCACTCACCTGCGTCAGTCCGAGAAGACAAAGCAGTGTGGCTGGTTGCATACACGAGGCTCCTGCTGGCACCAGCGCCGCCCAACGGAATGCGCCTAAGATCCGAGTCGACAGCTTCATGCCCTGGTTAGGCAGCACCCGACTGCCACTGGCGCCGACTAGTGCCAAGTCAGTCCGACTCCCAGCTGCCACATGCTCCGAAATTCGCCGAAGTAGTCGCCGAAGAACATGGTGCTCCCGAGACTGAACCCCGGGCTCACTGACATGTTTGGAGATAGCCGGACGTCGTAGGCTACGCCGAGCGCGGCTGTTCCACCGAATTGCCGATCGTCGATGAGGATATCGCCCTCCACCACGCCGGTGTTCTCAAATGCGGAGATGCCGATACTGCCTTTGAGCCGGAAGCCGCTGTGCACTGCTGGATGAAAGAGGATGACGCCACTAGCAGTGCCCATCCTGACCCTCAACTCGCCGTTTTTCTTCACCCACCCATTCAGTTCAACACCAGCCGACAGGTGAGGCGTGAGTGTATTCGCCAGGGTGGCAAAACCGCCAAGGGCGCTCCCGGCGGGTGATCCCAGACAGGCGAATGATCCATACGCGACTCCGAAGCCGCCCCAGAGACCGGCTTGCTGGGCGTGAGCGGAGCCGGCCGCGAGGCTCAGGGAGACTAGAAGCGCTCGGATCCGAGTTCGGGAACTCATGGAGTGCTGCCCCCGCTACGTTCGAGGCGCCAGCACGACGCGCGAGAACTGCGGGTAGGTCGAGCGATAGCCGCGCCAGCGCGCGATCGGTGCGAGTGTGCCAAAGATCGCGCCCGGACGCGCGCGTCGCGATTACTCGCATTCCACCAGTCATGCCATACGTTGGGTTCAATGACGGCCGTTTCGCCCTGAGAGAGGACCCTGGTCCGCCCGTCACGCTTCATGGTCAGCTCGCCCTCAAGCACGGTGAATTGCTCGACAAGGGCGGGATGCCGGTGTTCTCCAACGACACGCGCTCCAACGACAGCGGTCAGCTCGGCGGTTGCGCGGCCGGCAGGGTTGTCCCACGAACGCTCCAGGATCACGGCGCGTTCCCCGGTGACTGGGTTCTCCCAGACCTCGCCGACTTTTATCGGAGTGCGATCGGGCGGGCCGTCCGGGTCGGGATGTGACACGCGAGAAATGCTCCACGAATGCTCCTTTCGTCAGCCGAATGCGACCGTCAGAAACCGCCCAAAGGCGGCCACGCACTCCTCGAGGTTCTGCGGCGCAACGATCGGTTGTCGCTTCGCCGTGCTCAGCGATGCCTGGTGGGTGGCGAAGATCTGCGCGAGCGGTTCGTCCATCGTCTGGAATCGGACGCGGGGATGCGGCACGGGCAAGCCCGTCGGCCCCTTCGTCATGACGCGTCGGTCGATCTCATCGCGGATCATCTCGCGGTTGGCGTCGTCATAGAGCCACACCTCGAGACCGGAATTGCGCACGCTCAGGTGTGTTCCGCCAGCGCGTACCGATGATCGGTTCGGCCGTTTCGTCCTCACTTCGCCTTCGCAAGCGCCGTCACAATGTCCCAGTGGAAGCGTACGAACCGATGCAGCTCACTTTCGAGCAGGCGCTCCTGGTCGCTGTGCGCCCCGAAGCCTCGCGGTCCATCTTCCATGTCCGTGGCCGGCCCGATGCCGAAGCACTGGATGCCCTTGGCGCGGAGGAAGGCCATATCCGTGGCGCCCGTGCTCATAGTCGGCAACGTGACGGCGTTGTAGACGCGGCGCAGCGACGCTTCGATCTGCGTGAACGCTTCGGAATCGAGCCGGCTCTCGACTCCCGCCGGCCTGCCGAACTCGGCGGGGAAGCGCACCTCCACCGCCGGATCGTCGACCACCGTTCTCACCTGTTCGAGGAACCGCTCAGGGTCTTCGTCCTGCAGCATGCGGACGTCGAGGGTCGCCTTGGCTTTCGAGGGAATCACGTTGGAGCGGTAGCCGCCCGTGAAGATGTTGGGCGAGACCGACGTCCGGAGCATGGACGAGTGCCGTGGTTCGTGCTCGAACAACCAATCGTCCGCCGCCCGGCGGGCTGTCGGATCGGTCGACAGCACAGCGCGGTAGTGCTGCGCGATCTCGGGCGGCGACAGCTCCGCCAGCCGGCGGAAGTACGTGCGGGTCGTCTCGTTCAGCCGGATGTCGGGGCGCCACGCGGCGATTCTCGCCACGGCGCCGGCCAGGTGCACGATCGCGTTGGACTTGAGCGGGACGGAACCGTGGCCGGAGATCCCGCGCGCTGTGAGCTCGATGGAACGGCCTCGCTTTTCCAGCGTTTGGACCGTCGCGTACCGTACCGCGCCGTTGATCCGCGTGACACCGCCACCCTCGGCGAGGCAATACTCGGCGTCGAGGTCAGGAAAATGCTGATTCACCAGGAACTGGATGCCGACTCTTGTGCTCCCTTCCTCTCCGGCCTCGGCCAGAAAGATGACGTCGCGGTCCAGCGGCACGTTGAGCCGCTTCAGCAGCAGCAACGTCATCAGAGCGGCGGTAAGATTGTCCTTGTCGTCCACCGCGCCACGCCCGTACACATACCCGCCTTCGCGAGTGGCGCTGAACGGCGGATGCGTCCACTTCGCGGTGTCGACCGTGACCACGTCGGCATGACCCATGATGAGCAGCGGCCGCTGCCGGCCACTGCCGTTCAACCGCGCGATGAGATTCGATCTGTTGGGATCGAGTGCGCGGATCTGGGACGGGATCCTCTCGCGATCGAGCACTTGCTTGAGGTATTCCGCCACCAGCCGCTCGTTGCCGGGCGGGTTGCTGGTGTCGAGCCGCAGCAGCGCCTGGTAGTGCTGCATGGTCTCGTCCTGAAGGGCCAACCAGTCGGGCTGCGCCGGTGACTGGGCAAGGCCCACGGTGCACATGAAGGACACCAAGGCGAGCAGCGATAAGGCGGCCCGTGTCACGGCTCGTCTCCACTCGGCCCGTAGATCTGAGGCACGGTCGACCCCATCGGCCGCAGGTACGTCGTGATCTGCCCGCGGTGGTGCACGATATCGAAGAGGAAACTCCAAGCCATCGGCGAGGCGGGCCGCTCGGTGCCGAAGAAATCGAGCGTGCCGTCCCAGCGCGCGGCGGGCAGCGTCTTCCAGCGCTTGGCCATGGCTGCGCTTTGCTGCTCGTACGCGTCGCGCACTGCCTGCATCGTCGCCGGAATCGGTGGCGGCGCCCATGCCGCCTTGCCGTTCTCGAGTGCTTCGATGATCATTTTCTCTTCGCAGACAATCTGCCAGGCGATTTCCTGAGCGGTGCGCGACTTCGGATCCGGACGGTAGTCCGATCCCTCGGGAATTCTCGCGAGCACCTTGCGGGTCGTCGTCGATTCATCCGTCCAGAACTTCATGAACAGCGATCTCTCGTCCACGCGGTCTCCTGTTGGTTCCATAAGGATAGACGATCCTTGGTTAGACGGCTCCATCCTTGCGGACTCGCCATCCCGGTCGGAGCGGCGAAACGCTGGCGCATGCCGGGCCGCCGTCTCCCGCGCGTCCGGCGATCTGGACCTCCAACCGGACCCCCGGCTCCGAAAGCACGGCGGCCAGCTGCTCACGAGTGATGGCCTTCAGCGGAATCTTCGCCCGCCGGTCCCACGGGGTGTTGAACTGGCCCGCTTGGCGACCGGCATTGACATAGATGAAGCGACCGGCCGGAGGTCCCTGGGCAAAAGCGCCGAGGAAATTGGGTTGCCCGTCAGCGCGGGGTGGTCCGACGCGGAGGGTCAGATCAAACACGACCTCTGCGGTGTCGGCACGACTGGGTGCCAGGAGATCTGAGCGCCCGCCTTGAACCCGCAAGAGGACCCCGGGCACCGGGCTTACTACAACGATGCGAATGGGGACTTCCGACTGTATTGCTCTCGCCATCGATTTCTTTCGACGGTGCAGCCGTCCAACGGCCTGCGCTTCAGCCGTGAGTCAAAAGTACCGGCGGACGCGCCAGCGATAGGCGCGATACACTTCGCCAAACTTCTCCTCGAGATACCGCTCCTCCCGCCGAACGACGCCAAAGTGCAGCACCAACAGGACGGGCGCCAGCAGCACGAGCACCCAGAGCGCATTCGCGAGCAGCGCCAAGCCCACGTTCATCAACGTCAGCGCGACATACAGCGGATTGCGAGAAAAGCGGAATGGACCTGTGGCCACAAGGGCTGTGGCGGGCATGGTGGGATTGACGTTGGTCCCGGCCTGCTCCATGACACGACGCCCCCACATGGCTAGGAGAACGCCAAGTGCCAGAACGGCCCCACCAATCCAGAATCGAGCGTCGGTCGAGAGAACCGGGCGCGGAGCCAACCACTGTAGCAGGAAGCCGACCGCGACTCCCGCTGCGTAGAGTAGCGGGGGCAGGACAAGCACGTTCGGGTTGTCGGACGGTGAGTCAGCCATGTGATCGTATTCCGGTCTGCCGCCTAACGGACTGCGCTTAGGCTGCGGCCTGCGGCAGCCGCAGACAGGAAGAACCTGTTCCCTACCAAGCGGCCGCCGCGGGCCGACAGCCTCATGCGCTGGTTAGGCGGCAATCCGAATGTCAGCGTGCGCGCCCGCGGGTCTCGATGCCAATGAGAATCGTGTTTGGTCCCCGCGACCCCCGGTGCTGGCCCAACTGCGCTCCCAACCGAATCGCCACCCGCACTGACACTTCCGCTTCAAGCGCCAACGTGGCCCGCAACATTTCCCCGGTGAACTCCGGTTCTGCAAGCACTCCCGCTTCAACCCCAACGATTGGCGTGACCCGGCCTTTTGCTAGAGGACGCAGTTCGCCGCCGACAGCCAGCGTACCGTAGCCTTCGTCCGCTCCGGAGTAGCTGGCGCCCAGGTCGAAGCGCGCAATTCCTTGAGCGTCGAGGCGCCGCCCGAAGCGAAGCCCAATAACCGCGCCCGTGCTCGACGCCCGGTGAATCTCGGCCCGCCCTACCTCAAGTCGCAGGAAACTGCGGGGCTCCTGCTGGGCGGTTAGTGCGCTGGTAGCAGCGAGTGACGAGATCAGAGAAAGCGTTACTCGAAGGCCTGTCATAAGCACCTCCCAATGAATCGGTGCCACAGTCAACGGCCGCGCCCACCAAGTGGAAGCGCTGGTTAGACGACTCGCGTCACGAGTGGCAGAGGCGACACGCGCGCGACGGGCCACCTTACCACCGCAACGCCAGTCCGAGCG
>JBOHST010000325.1:0-12022 GCA_050733375.1 Gemmatimonadales bacterium | reverse complement strand
TCGTCGCCACCCGTCCCGGCCCGGACCTCGACGATGGCGTCGCGGTCATCCAGCGGGTCGGGTGGGGCGAGCAGCTCACCGAGCTGCGTCTCGAGTCGCGCGATTTCGGGTCGCAACCGCTCCCCGTCCTGTCGCGCGAGCTGGGAGATCTCTGGGTCGGTGTCCGCCACCAGCTGTTGCGCCTGATCCAGCTCGCCTGCGAGGCGAGTCAACCGGGCGTGGGCCTGGCGGATGGCGTCGAGCCGCGCGTATTCCCGGCCCAGCAGCTTCAGCTTGGCCGGAGTCCGCGCGGTCTCGGGGTCGGCCAACAGCCGGGCGACCTCCTCCGCCCGCGCGAGCGCTTGGCGGAGTCGGGCCTCCATGCGTCAGCTCGTGGCCTTCTCCGTGCGGTATTTCTGGCGGAAGCGCTCCACGCGACCCGCGGTATCCAGCAGCTTCTGCTTCCCGGTGTAGTACGGGTGGCAGCGGGCGCAGATCTCCACGTGAATCGCCGGGGTGGTGGATCGGGTCTCGAATGTATTCCCGCAGGCGCACTGCACGGTGGCCCGGCGGTACTGGGGATGAATTCCGGGTTTCACAGCCGTTGTCCTTGTTGAACGGATTGATTCCTGCCTAAGGCGCGGAAATATAACTGGCGCAGCGAGTTGGCGGCAAGCGGACGGTCGTGAAAGCCCGCCGGCGCAAGGGCCGACAGGACCGACGCGGTCACCGCGGGGTCGCGTGCGGATCCCGTCAGGAATCGGGCCGACATGTCCGAAACTGAAGAACGATTGCCTGCGACCGGCACACGGCCGGGGCGGAAGTGCCGGGCGGCAACGGCCTTGCGGATGACGGCGCCGCGCGCGTGTCCGACCGCAACCTCTTCGAACGTTCTTGCATCTCCGTTCAATACACAGCATATCACCAGCACGCTTGCTCTCGCCGGGAGCGCAGCGCCGTGGATCGATTCCCATCCGCACCACTTGCACGGGAGTAAACCGTGGAACGTCGTGATTTCATCAATCTGACCGGCACCGCGCTGGGCGCGCTGTCGATCCCCGTTTGGGGTCGTCCCGTGACGGATTTCTCGGGGACGCTGACGCCGATTCCCGCCGCCGACAAGAAGGCCCTGGCCGACGTCGCCCTCAACACGGCGCGCCGGCGCGGCGCGACTTACGCCGATATCCGGATCGGCCGCTATTTGAACCAGTTCATCACCGCCCGCGACACCAAGGTCCAGAACATCACCAACACCGAATCGTACGGCTGCGGGATCCGGGTGATCGCCGGCGGCACGTGGGGCTTCGCGGCGACGAACGATGTGACGCCGGACGGCATCGCCCGCGCCGCGGGTCAAGCGGTGGCGATCGCCCGGGCCAACAGCCGACTCCAGACCGAGCCGGTCCGCCTGGCACCGTGTCCGGGGTACGGTGAGGTCGCCTGGCGCACGCCGATCAAGAAGAACGCCTTCGAGGTTCCGATCTCGGAAAAGGCGGATCTGCTGCTCGCCGCCAGCAACGCCGCGTTGCAGAACGGCGCTAACTTCGTCAACTCCCTCCTCTTCCTGGTGAACGAGCAGAAATATTTCGCCTCCACCGACGGCAGCTACATCGACCAGGACATCCACCGCATTTGGCCGGTGTTCACGGTGACGTCGGTGAACACGGAAACCGGGAAGTTCGAGACGCGGAACTCGCTCAGCGCGCCGCGCGGGATGGGCTATGAGTATCTGGACGCCTCGGCGGGCGAGCAGGTGGCCGGCCCGGGCGGCGTGCACACGATCACGTATCGGGATTCCTACGACATGATCGAGGACGCCAAGCTCGCCGCCGCACAGGCCAAGGCGAAGCATTCCGCTAAGACGGTCGAGGCGGGCAAATACGATCTCGTGCTCGACCCGTCGAACTTGTGGCTCACGACCCACGAATCGGTGGGCCATCCGCTGGAGCTCGATCGGGTGCTGGGCTACGAAGCCAACTATGCCGGCACGAGCTTCGCCACGCTCGACAAGTGGCGCAGCAAGAGCTTCCAGTATGGCAGCCCGATTGTGACCCTGTTCGCCGACAAGACGCAGCCCGGCTCACTCGGGGCGGTCGGCTACGACGATGAGGGCGTGAAAACCAGACGGTGGGACCTCGTGAAGAACGGCGTCCTCGTCAACTACCAGGCCATCCGCGACCAGGTGGGCGTGATCGATCAGAACGAATCCCACGGCTGCTGCTATGCGGACAACTGGAGCAGCATTCAGTTTCAGCGGATGCCCAACGTGTCGCTCGAACCGGGCACGACCCCGCTCACCCCGGAGCAGATGATCGCCGGCGTGGACAAAGGGATCTACATCGTGGGTGACAGCTCGTACTCGATCGATCAACAGCGCTACAATTTCCAGTTCTCCGGCCAGCTGTTTTTCGAGATCCAGGGCGGCAAGATCGTCGGGCCGCTGCGCGACGTCGCCTATCAGTCGAACACACAGGAATTCTGGAATTCTTGCGTCCAGATCTGCGATCAGCGCGATTACCGACTGGGTGGGTCGTTCTTCGACGGCAAGGGTCAGCCGGGCCAGATCAGCGCGGTTTCCCACGGCACTTCGACCTCCCGGTTCAACGGCGTGAACGTGATCAACACGGCGAGGAAGCTCTAACATGGCTGCGCTCACTCCCCAGCAAGCCCGCGCGTTGATGGAGAAGGCCCTGCGCCTCTCCAAAGCCGACGCCTGCGAAGTCAATCTCAACGCCAACACCGGCGGCAACATCCGGTACGCGCGCAACACCGTCAGTACGGCGGGGTTCACGCAAGACACCCAGCTCGTGGTCCAGTCGAACTACGGCAAGCGATCCGGGACGGTGACGATCAACGAGTTCGACGATGCATCGATCGAGCGAGCGGTACGGCGCTCGGAAGAGCTCGCCCGCCTCGCCCCGGAGGACGAGGAGTTCATGCCGCCGATGGGCTCTCAGCCCTATGTGACGAGCCAGGCGTACTTCGAGAATGTCGCCGGGATCACTCCGGAATACCGGACCCAGGTCGCGGCCAACAGCATCAACCCGGCGAAGGCGAAGGACTGCACCGCCGCCGGGTTCCTGCAGGACGGCGCCCAGTGGCAGGCGATGATGAACAGCGCCGGGCTGTTCGCCTACCACCGGCAGACCGGCGTGAACTTCTCGATCACGGTCCGCTCGAATGACGGCACCGGCTCGGGGTACGCCTCGCGCGAGGCGAACGACCTGACCAAGTTCGACGTAGACTCGGCGTCCCGGATCGCGATCGAAAAGGCATCGGCCAGCCGCGATGCCCGGGCCATCGAGCCGGGCAAGTATACGGTCATTCTCGAGCCGGAAGCCGGCATCAACCTGATCGGCAACCTGATGTTCAACCTGAACGCCCGCCAAGCCGACGAGGGCCGCAGCTTCATGGCGAAAGCAGGTGGCGGCACCAAGCTCGGCGAGAAGATCGTGGACGAGCGGGTCCGCATCTATTCGGATCCGGCCAACCCCGACGTCCCCACCTCACCCTGGGTGGGCGACGGCCGGCCGTACGAACGGACGCCCTGGATCGAGGGCGGCGTAGTCAAGAATCTGTTCTATTCGCGCTTTTGGGCGCACAAACAGGGCGTCAAGGCAGTGCCCTTCCCCCCGAATCTCATCATGGAGGGTGGCACCGCGACCACCGAAGAGTTGATTCGCGACACGGCCCGCGGGGTTCTGGTCAGCCGGACGTGGTACATCCGTTCGGTGGATCCGCAGACGATCCTCGTCACCGGGCTGACCCGTGACGGCACGTTCTACATCGAGAACGGGCAGATCAAGCACGCGGTCAAGAACTTCCGGTTCAACGAGAGCCCGGTGATCATGCTGAACAATCTTGACGCGCTCGGCAAGCAACAGCGTGTGTCCGGGTCGGACGCGGGGATCACCAGCATGATGCCGGTGCTGCGCATTCGGGATTTCACGTTCACCAGCCTCTCGGACGCAGTGTGATGCGAGGTGCCGGTGTCGGGTGTCAGGTGTCAGGTGTCAGGTTGTCAGGTGTAGGCCTAGATTCCTGACACCTGACACCCGACACCTGGTACTTGGCACCCGCGTGAACCGAGCCGATTTCCTCCGCACCGTTTCCGCCATCGCGCTGGCGCCGTGGGCAGAGGCGCGGGCGCTCGCCCTCGGGCGTCGCCGCGCCGATTTCGCGTTCACGCGCCTGCAGTACGAGTCGGGCGACTGGGACGTGGACCAGCGCATGCCGGCGAACCTGCTCAACTCGCTGATCGAGTACACGACCGTCGAAGTGGAAACGCGCGAGCGCATTGTCCCGCTCGCGAGCTCCGCGGTATTCGATGCGCCGTTCTGCTACCTGGCGGGTCACCGGCTGGTGCAGTTCACGCCGAAGGAGCGGGGTGTGTTCGAGCGATACGTACAGGGCGGCGGATTCGTGTTCGTGGATGACTGCAACCACGACATCGATGGACTGTTCGCCAAATCGTTCGAGGCGCAGATGGCCGACCTGTTCGGCGCCGCGGCACTCCGGAAGCTTCCGGGGGACCACGCGTTGTACCACACCTTCTTCACGTTCCCGAAGGGGCCGCCGACCACGGGGCTCGAGCTGAACGGGTGGGGCGACGACCTGGTGCACGACTACCTGAAGGCGATCGAGCTCGACGGGCGGCTCGCCGTGCTCTACAGCAACAAGGACTACGGATGCGAGTGGGACTACGACTTCCGCAACAAACGATTCCTGGCGGAAGACAACACGAAGTTCGGCGTGAACATCGTGCTATACGCGATGACGGCCTGAGCAACGTGACCGCCGGCACCCTGAGCGAAACCGACGTCACCGCCCTGCTGGACCGGATCGGCGCCCTGCGCCGCGAAGTCGCGCGGGTCATCGTCGGCCAGGAACAGGCGATCGAGGAGCTGCTGCTGACCTTCCTGGCGGGCGGCCACAGCCTGCTCGAAGGCGTCCCGGGTCTCGCCAAGACGCTGATGATTCGCACCCTCGCGGACGCGGTCGACCTCACGTTCCGGCGGATCCAGTTCACCCCCGACCTGATGCCGACCGATATCGTCGGGACCGAAATCCTCGAAGAGGAGCACGCCACCGGCCGACGCTTTTTCAAGTTCGTCCACGGTCCGGTATTCGCCAACATCGTGTTGGCGGATGAGATCAACCGGACCCCACCCAAGACCCAGGCGGCACTGCTCGAGGCAATGCAGGAGTACGCCGTGACCTACGGCGGGACGACGTACCCGCTGGAGCGGCCGTTTTTTGTGCTCGCCACTCAGAACCCGATCGAGCAGACCGGCACCTATCCGCTGCCGGAAGCCCAGCTGGATCGGTTCCTGTTGTACATCCGCATCGGGTATCCGGAGGACGCGGAGGAGCTGGAAATCCTGCGCCGCACCACGGGGCGCGCGCAGCCAGAAGCGCATGCCGTGCTCAGCGGTCGCGAGGTGCTGCAGGCGCAGGCCGTGACCCGCGAGGTGCGGATCTCCGGTGATCTCCTCGACTACGTCACGCGCCTGGTCCGCGCGAGTCGGCCGGAACACACGGCGATTCCGTTCGTGAAGGAGTGGACCCGCTGGGGAGCCGGCCCGCGCGCGGGCCAGGCCCTCATTCTCACCGCCAAAGCGCGCGCGCTGCTGCGCAACCGCCTTGCCGTGACCCTCGAGGACCTGCGCGCCGTGGCCGCCCCGGTGTTGCGGCACCGGGTGTTGGTGAATTTCCGCGCCGAGGCGGAAGGGATCGGGGCGGATGAGGTGACGCGGAGGTTGTTGGCGAACGTCCCGGAGCCTCGGAGCCCGCTCGGGTAGGGGCCGATGCCGTACGCGGCTTACCGCTATATCGACCCCAAGATTCTCACCGCGCTCGGTGATCTCGCGCTCGCCGCGCGCACCGTGGTGGACGGCTTCATGTACGGCGTGCATCACAGCCGGATGCCCGGAGCCGGACTCGAGTTCAGTCAGTACCGCAGTTATCAGCCCGGCGACGACGTGCGACGCGTCGACTGGAAACTGTTTGCCCGCTCGGACCGCTATTTCCTGCGCGACGCTGAAACCGACACGAGCGTGACGGTGCGTGTGGTGCTCGACGCGAGCGAGTCGATGGCCCACGCGGAGCACGGCCTCACCAAATTCGAGTATGCGCGCATGATCGCGGCGGTCCTCGTCGTGCTGGCCCATCGTCAGGGAGACGCGGTTGGGTTGTACGCCCTCAACGACGCCGACCTGCGCGTCGTGCCCCCGCAGCGCGGACACCAGCACGTGTATCGGCTGCTGCATGCCCTGGAGCAGCTCTCGCCCGCCGGCGTCTGGCCCGAATGGCAGCGCATGGAAGGAGTGTTCACGGCCGGCGGTCAGCGCGGCATCGTCGCCATCATCACGGATCTCCACGAGCGCCACGAGGAGATTCGGACCGTGGCCACGAAGCTGGCAGCCTTGCGTCAGGAGGTCCTGCTGCTCCACATCATCGGCCGCGCGGAGATCGGGTTTGCCTATCACGGCACGGTGACCTTCGAGGAGCTCGAAACGGGACGGCGCATCGAAGTGGATGCCGACGCGGTGCGCCCGGCCTACCTGACCGCCCTGCACGGCCACCTCAACGACCTGCGCCGCTCGCTCGAGCAGCTCCAGGTGAGCTACGCGCGCTTCCCGCTCGACCAGCCGCTCGACGTCGCCTTGCGCCAATTCCTGACCAGCCGCGCGCGGCTTCGATAACCGTGTTGCGGTTCCTGACGCCGAGCTGGCTGTTCGGGCTCGCCGCGCTTGCCGTGCCGCTCGCGTTGCACCTCTGGAGCCGGCGCACGGGCCGGCCGATTCGGGTCGGGAGCATCCACCTGTTGGCGGGCGCGCCGCCCGCGACCGCCCGCAGCTGGAGGATCCAGGAGCCCTGGATCCTGCTGCTGCGCTGCGCCGTGCTCGCGGCGCTCGTGGTGGCGCTCGCCGGCCCGTACTGGGCGCCGCGCGACGCCGTGGGTCCCACATGGGCCCTCGTGGCCGACGACGTAGCCGACCAGGCATCGCTCACCGATTCCCTGCAGCGCGCGGGATTGGTGGTGCGACCGCTCGATGCGGCGAATCTCTGGATGGGGCTTCGCGAAGCCGATCGCTCAGCCCCGCCGGGAACACGGTTCCTCGTGTTCGCACCGGCTCTGCTGCGCTCCTTTCGCGGCGCGCGGCCGGTGATCGGGTCGGCGGTCGAATGGCATTCCCGCCCCGCGGTGGACACCGGTGCGCGTGCTCCCGTCCAGCGGACGGGGGCACGGATCGTGGCGCTGTACGCCGACCCCGGACGCCGGGAGGATGCGCGCTATGTGACCGCGGCCCTCCGCGCGGCAGGCCTCGCGACGGGGATCCGGGCCATCGTGGCGCGGCGTCCGCCGGATGCTGCCGGAGCAGGCGCCGCGGATGCGGACTGGGTCGTGTGGCTCTCCGACCGACCCGTCCCGGAAGCGATCCGCGGCCGAGTGCGTGAAGGGATCACACTGGTGAGCGACGCCGGGGCCGATCCCACCACGCGCCGCCGCACCAGGATCGTGCTCGCCGAGCAGCCCTCCGATGCCTGGTTGGAGCGCCGCAGCGTCGCCGCCGATCGTGGCGCGCCGATGTGGAGCGACGGTGCTGGCGCCCCGTTGCTGACGCTCGCGCGCGAAGGACGCGGGATGCACTACCGCTTTCACAGTCGCTTCACACCGGCGTGGAGCGACTTCGTCTTGCGCCCCGCGTTTCCGGAGGCCGTGGCGCGCTTGTGGATCGGTGCCGACCCCGCCGGCGAACGTGGCGACAAGCGCCGCATCGCGACAAGCCAACTTCTTCCTGTCAGTGACCCCGCGTTGCGACCTGCCGCATCCGCGGTCCCCCAGTACTCGTTGTTCCTGCCGGCCTGGCTCTTGGCGGTGCTATTGTTCCTGTTTGAACGGTGGCTCGCGGAGCGCCCGCGGACCGCGAGCCTGTGAGTCTGCTCGAACGGTTGGCCCGCGCGTGGCGCCGTCGCTGGGCGGCCGGGGTGACGCTCGCAGCCGCCGCGACGGCCGTGCTGGTTGGCGCCGCCGCGCAGCGCATTCTGGCCGTCCACCCGGCGATCCCGGGGCTCATCGCGGGCTTGAGTGTCGGCGTCGCCTTCATGCTGCGGCGCCGCCGCGTCGACGCGATGGCCATCGCCCGCCATCTGAATCGCGTGGTCCCCGCACTCGAAGAAAGCGCCGACCTCCTGCTCCTCCCGGAGGCTGGGCTGTCGCCGCTCGAGCGACTCCAGCGAACCCGGGTGGAGCGGACGCTCAGTCGGCTGGTGGAACTGCCTTCGTTGCCGCAGCGAGCGTTCCGCCTGGCGGGGGCATACGCGTTCACGGCGTCGATTCTCGCAGCGGGATTGCTCCAGGGAAGGACTTCGCCACTTGAGACGCCGCAGCGACCTTCTTCCGCCGCCCCAGCTCGTCGCCCGCGCATCGCGGACATCGTGGTTGCGGTCCGGCCGCCGGCGTATGCACGCAAGCCGGCCCGGCAATACACCACCTGGGATCTCGATGCCGAGCAGGACGCGCGGGTGACCTGGCGCCTGCGCGCCGATCGGCCCGTGGCGGACGTGTTCCTGTTGACCGTCCAGGGTGACACGATCCACGCCCGCGCGCGCGGATCGGCGGAGTACGAGGTGGGACTCGTGGCGGAGCATACGGTGCTCTACCAGGCCGTGCTGCGCGACGGCGACGTGGTGAGCACGTCGGATATTTACCGGCTCACGGTCATACAGGATGCGCCGCCAACGCTGACCGTCGTGCGCCCGGAGCCGCGGACCGAGATCGCGTTCGGGGCCCCGCTGAGAGTGCCGCTGGAGGTGCTGGCGGCGGACGACTACGGTGTCGCCGACGCGCGCATCGTGGCGACGGTCACGACGGGCTCCGGTGAGGGCGTGAAGTTCCGCGAGCGCATCCTGGAGTTCGAGACGCGGACACCACGGCGTCGTGAACACGGCTGGTGGCTCCGGACGGTCCTCGATCTGGGCCTGCTGGGAATGCGGCCCGGCGACGACTTGTACTTCCACGTCGCGGCGCACGACAACCGCGCCCCACACGCCAACGAGACCCGGTCGGAGACCTATTTCATCTCGCTCACGGATACCGCGCGCGTCCTGGTCGCGGACTGGAGCGGCCTGAGTGTGCAGGGCGCTCCTGAGTACCTCCGCAGTCAGCGCCAGATCATCATCGACAGCGAACGGTTGCTTGGTGAGGAAGCGCAGCTCGCCACGATCGAGTTTCGCGGCCGGTCCAACAACATCGGCATCGACCAACACCTGCTGCGGGAGCGATACAGCGAGATCGCCGGCGAGGAGTCGGTGCAAGCGGGGCCCGAGCCGACAACCGAGCATCAGCACGACATCGAGGAAAACGCGACCCTGCTGGCGCAATCGGTGAAAGACAAGCTGCAGGCCGCGCTGGCGCAGATGTGGGATGCCGAGCTCCGGCTGCGCACCGGCGATCCGCGCGCGGCGTTGCCGTTCGAATACCGCGCGCTCGAGCTGCTGAAACAGGCGCAGGAGACCGCCCGAGCGTACGTGCAGCGCGTCGGCTTCGAGCCACCGCCGCTCGAGCCGGATCGCACCCGTCTGACCGGCACCCTCTCGACGATCGGTAACCCGTCGCGCACGCGGACGGTCACCGTGGCGCCGAAGCTGCCGGCCCTCCGGGCCGGGCTCGACATCGTGCGGCGGTTGCGGGCCGGCGGGCTGCGCCGGGACAGCGATGCCGCTGCCCTGGAGCAGGCCGGCCGCGAAATCGGCCGGCTGGCGATCGACGAGCCGGGCCGGAATCTCGAACCGCTGCGCGATCTCCGAACCCTGATCGCGTCAATGGAACCGGGCGGCACCGTCTGCTCCGCATGTCTGCTGCGAGTCGAGCGAGGCATCTGGCGCGCGCTACCCGCGCCCGACCCGGCGCACGTCGGTCGCAGCAGCGATGCGGCGCCCGGGCTGTCGCAGACGTACTTCGAGCTGCTGCGCGACGGGGGTACGCCGTGAGATGAAGCCGCTTCGTTGGCTGGCCCTCGCCATGGCTCTGCTCGCGCTCACGGCGATCGGCGTACGACCCACATGGCGGACGTCGACCCGCGCGGGCGACATCGTCCTCTCCACGCCTGGCGCGGACCCCGCCAGCGTGGGACGTCTGGCCGATTCACTGGGTACGGCGGTAGTGGTTGCGGATCCGGCTGACTTACGCGCGAGGCGCGCAGCCGTGCGCCAGCTGTTCGTGTCCGGCTGGGGGCTGGACGCGGCGGAGTGGCATGCCCTGGAGTCCATCCCGGTCAGTTTCCATCCGACCCCGCTCGCCCCGGGAATCAGTCGCGCATCGTGGCCGGCCGAAGTGGTCCTGGGTGATCGCCTGGTCGTGGAGGGTGACGTCGCGGCCTCGCCTGGCGGCCAACCGATCTATCTCGAGGATCCTTCCGGCGCGATTGACTCCGCGCGCCTCGATAGCACCGGCGCATTCCGCCTCGAGGCCCTTCCCCGCGCAACCGGCCGGTCCCTGTACGTGCTGCGCACCACCACCGCCGACCGTTCGCAAGCGGCCGAAACGCTTGCGGTCACCGTCGTCGCGCCGCCAGCTTGGCGCGTGTTGATTCTCGAAGGCAGTCCTCGTTTCGAAACGAGCGCGCTGCGTGACTGGCTGGTGGCGCGGGGCGGCGCGGTGGCGATCCGCACCGCGGTGAGCCGCCGTCGCTTCCGCACGGAGTTCGTAAACCGGGACAGCGTCTCCCTCGCGACGCTGACGTCCGGGTTGGTCTCACAGTTCGACGTGACGGTCATCGACGGGCGGACGCTGGCCGCCCTCACCGCGTCTGAACGCCTCACGCTGCGACGCGCGGTGGCTGGCGGCGGCCTCGGCGTTCTGGTGATTCCGGACACTGTCGTCTTCGATCCCCGCGCTGGACGATTCTCCGATCGGGACTTTTTCCTGGACTTCAATCCCCAGCGGATCGATGCGATCGATGAGCGGCTGGTACGACCGCGTTGGGCTGGCCTGTATCGACCGGCCACCATGCCGGCGACGGCGGCACCCTTTCGCCTGGCCAACCGGTTCGGGACCGAGTCGCTCATCGAGGACGGGACTGGCAACGTCCTCACCCAGGTGGCACCGCGCGGCGCGGGGCGTGTGGGGTTGAGTCTCGTGACCGGATCCGCACGGTGGCAGCGCGGCGGCGAACGCGACGCCTTCTCCGCATACTGGTCACGGGTGTTGTCCGCGGTCGCGGGCGGTCCCGATGACGACCACGGGACACTCGAGACCCCGGGGCCCTGGTTGGTGCACCGGCCCCTCGTCGTGAACGTCGAGACGACGGCGCAGCGGAACGTGACGCTCGTCGTGGCCCCGTCGGGCGCCCGGGATTCCGTGTTCCTGGCTCGCGATCCGCTGGCGGCCACACACTGGCGCGGGACCTTCTGGCCGCGAGAACCGGGGTGGCACGAGATTGACGAAGCGGGTGGGACCGCGTTCTACGTCCAGTCGACCGAGGCCTGGAGCAGTCGTCAAGGGGCCGAGCGGCTCGACGCCTCGGCGCGTCATTTGGTGTACGCCGCGACGGTCAACCCCGGTCAGCAGCTCCCGCCCGAGTCGACATCCCAGCCGATGCCCGCCGTGTGGCTGTTCGGGTTGTTCCTGCTCAACGCCGGCTACCTCTGGTCCCTGCGGCGCACCGGGTAGTCTTCCCGGTCCACGCCGGTGGCGTTGGGTCGGGCACGGAGCCGAAACACAATACTCGCAGTGAGTTGGCGGGAAGCCCGCGGCCCCGTGGCGAATTGACACCGAAGCCGCCGCGCCATAAGCTTGCCCCCATCACGACACACTCCGGAGGGGGATTCGCGCGTGTCGTTCGAAGCTACCCTGCAGAAAGTGCCGCTGTTCAACCAACTTGGGCCCGCTGACCTGCAGCGCGTGCTCACGGTGGCGCGCGAGCGCACCTATCCCAAGAACTCCGTCATCCTGTTCGAGGACGACCCCGGCGACGCCCTCTATGTCGTGAAACAGGGCCAGGTCAAAGTCGTGCTGATCGGCGAGGATGGGCGCGAA
>JBOHST010000324.1:0-3859 GCA_050733375.1 Gemmatimonadales bacterium | reverse complement strand
ACCCCCACCCCCACCCCCACCCTGAGGGTGCTCTGGGTCTTGATGACGCTGGTTGCCCCATCCATCACGGGGTGCGCGAAGATGAGCTCGCAGGCAACGACCCTGATCGAGTATCACCGTTCCGGGGGCATTACGGGACGCGAGGACCGGCTGGTGGTGCTCACCGATGGCACGGCGCGCCTCTCGCGCCAGGGCGCCGTGGCGTCGGATTACCAGGTCGGCGCCGATGCCCTGACCGAGCTGCGCGCGCTGCTGCAACGCATCGATTTCCGCGGCATGCGGGACGAATACCTCCCCCCTCGCCGTGGCGCGGACCAGTACGAGTACGTGGTGATCTACGAGGATCGCCGCATCCGCACCATGGACACCGCCGTCCCACCCGAGCTGCAGCCGCTCATTCAGCTGCTGAGCGGCCTCGCCAACCGGGCCCGCTGACCCCCACCCCCCCCTCGCGCCGGGCCGCCCAGCGCGTCCACGCGAGCCATGTCACGAACGTGAACAGCACCATCGTGCCTTCCCACAGGAGCGAGTGGGCCAGGCCAAAATGGCGCGGCGCGTGGATCCCGAGATAAAACAGGTGCACCAGGCGTAGCAGGTTGACCGCGAGCACCAGCGTCACCCCGAGTGCGAGCCCGCGCCGTTTCGCCGTCCATGTTCCGGGCGAGGCGAGGATCGCCACGGTCAACACCGCAGCCGGCAGGAGGCCGGTGCACCCGATGGTGATGTCGTAGGCGAATCCGCCGGGGACGAACAGCACCGTCCCGGCGCGCTCGGCGGCGATCCCGATCCCGTGCAGCACCGACTGGGTGAGGGACGCCACCAGCCCGGCCAGGGGGTCGAGCAGGCGGACCGGAGCGCCGCTCCAGCCGTGCGCCAGCACGATCACCCCCAGCCAGGCCAGCGCCGCCGCGAGGCGCAGCGCCGAGCGCTGATCCTTGCGCACCGGCCGGCCTACGCCCGCGCCCTCCGGGCGCGCGCCCGCAGGGCCGCCGCCACGAAGATGAGCAGCGCCAGCGCCAGGAACCCCGTGAGCGACAGGTCGGGCACGCCGGGGATGCCGCAGTTGTTGACGGGCGGCTGGAACGTGCCGGTCAGGCCGACGGCGCCAAACCCGGTGTTCACCGCCTGCGCCTGCGTGCTGCCGGCGCCGAACAGGTCTTCGGCGGCCTGCAGCGCCGCGGCGCGCGAATCCTCGAGCGTCGACTGCGGCTGCAGATACACGGTGAGCGCCCGATAGAAGATCCGCTCGGCGTCGCCCTTGCCGATGCTGGTGGCGACGTTCACGAACGCCTTGCTCGGGATGCCGCTGTTGGTGTGGACGCCTTCGTTGTCGCCGCAGGTCTGCACCCAGCCGCTCGCGTTGCCGGGCTGGCCGAAGGCGCCCGGGTTGTTCATGTCGCGGATGGCGCCGATGGGGAGGTCTTCGCCCAGGAGCCAGTCGTCGCGGTCCACCATCGCGCCGAAGATGTCCGAGAAGCTTTCGTTCAGGGCGCCGGACTGCCAGCGGTACTCGAGGTTGGCGGTGCGCTCGGTGACGGCGTGGGTCAGCTCGTGCGCGGTCACGTCTTTGACGGGGAAGCCGTCGCCGTAGACCATCTGGGTCCCGTCCCAGAACGCGTTCTGGTAGTTGACGCTGTAGTGGACGGTGGCGATCAGCGTGGCGCCGGCGTTGTCGTAGCTGTCGCGCGCGTGGGTGGCGGCGAAGTAGTCGTAGGTGGCGCCGACGAAGTCGTGCGCGTGGTCGACGTCGGCGTCGCCGGTGGGGCCGGCGGTCTCATTGCGGCGCAGCGTGCCGGGCAGCGACGTGCCGTTGTTGGCGCTGTAGGTCTGGCGGTTGCGCGCGATGTACAGGCGGTCGAGGACGTCGAGCAGCTTGCCGCGCCCGGCGTCGATCACGTAGTCCTTGCGGGCGGGGACCGAGTCGTCGCGCACTTCGACGACCCAGGCGAGGTCGGCGGCGGAGCTGCGGCGCTGGCCCGGATACACGACGAGCCGCGACGCCACCGCCACGCCGCGCGGCAGCTGTTGCGCGGCGAGGGCGCGCGCCGAGTCCTGGGTGACGGCGGGTTGCGTGGTGGCCACGCGGACGCCGGGCACCACGTTGCTCGTCGCGGCCGCGATCGCCCCGTCCGACGCGGCCTGGTGCACGGTGACGGTGGCCGCGTACACGTCGACGCCCTGATGGACCTGCTGCATGATCGTGTGGCGCATGCCGAGCGTATCGACGCGCGTCTCCACGAAGCGCAGGTCCTGCGCGGTGCTGTCGACGCCGAACAGCGTGTGGTAGCGCTGCATGAAGCCGTAGGGAACGGCGCGTGAGGTGTCGCCTGGTTGCAGGCCCATTACGGTGGGGGGAATCCGGCCGCGGATGAAGCTGGGCCGGCCGGTGCGCGGGTTGTAGGTCACCGCCACGGGCGCTTGGGCATCCTGGGTGAGTGCGGCGACGCTGACGGCTTTGGGAGCTTGACGGCACGACAGGGCAACGGTGAGACCAAACACGACTCCCAGCGGAACCGGGATCCGCTGCGGCAGCGGGTGCGTCATATACGACCTCCCCGTGTTGGGCGATGTGCGGCGGGTTGCGTGGTGCGCAGTATACACCTCCGGCATAGCCAGATGCAGACTCGGTGAGGCTCCGGCACCGAGCCGCACGGATCAACCCGGGTCAATTGTCACATCATGCGCGGTCGGAATCCCCGACGAGGTGCCTTCGCGAATGTGGCGTCGGACGATCGACCTTTGCGGTGGAGGCAACGGTCGAGGAGAGCGATGGAATGGTGTCGTTTATATGAGGCCAAGTGAGCCTTGGTTTTTCGAGAGGGAACGTTTTTGACACCGCTCCCGTGACGCGCCGGAAACAGCAGTTAATCGTTTGATTCTCAACGTGTTGACATTTCGTTGAACGACTCCCCTTATTGTGCTGTCGCCGTCGTTCGGAAGGTATTGTGGTCTCCCAGTTCCGCCTACTCACGTTGGGCGCTCCGCTCCTGCTCACCGCCACTGGTGAAGCGGTGCGCTATCGCACGCGCAAGCATTTTGCCCTGTTGATTCGGCTGGCGCTCGAGCCGGGAAAAAGGCTCGCCCGCGACTATCTGATCGAGCTGTTGTGGCCCGACGCACCCTACCAGCACGGTCGGCATTCCCTGTCCCAAGCCATCACCGTCTTGCGGGCGACCATCGGTAAGCAGTTCCTTGCGGCCCACCGCGCCACGCTCGGGCTGGCCGAAGGAGCGGTGGAAGTGGACGCACGCGCTCTCGATACCTGCGAAGCGGAGGTTCGGGGACGATTCCTTGATGGGTTCGAGCTGCGCGGAGCGCGAGGGTTCGAAGAATGGCGCGAGGGCTGGGCGGCGCGGCTGTACCCGCGCATTCGTGACTGTTTGGTGAAGCAGATGGATGCCGGGCGGCGCATCGGCGACTTCGCCACAGTCGAAAAGCACGCGCTGGTGCTCGAGGAGCTCGATCCGCTCGCCGAGGACGCCGTGCGCGGCATCATGGAGGCCCGCGCCTGGGTGGGCGATCGCAGCAACGCGCTCAAGGCGTTCAACCGTTACGCGACACGACTGGCCGAAGAGCTCAACGCGAAGCCGAGTCCCGAGCTGGTGCGGATCGCGGACCTGCTGCGGGAGGGACGACGAGCAGCGCCGCGACCGACCGAGGACGGGGTGCCGCGGCGCGAAGAGCGGCGTTTCGAAGCGGAGACGATCATCGGCCGCGAAGCCGAGTTTTCCGCGCTGTACGACGCATGGCTCGCAGTTCGGCACCGCCAGCCGCGGGTGATGGTACTGCTCGGCGACCCGGGCTTCCGTGGGAAAACACCGGCACACGCCGTACAGCGATCTCCGCCACCCGCTTAGAC
>JBOHST010000323.1:0-9328 GCA_050733375.1 Gemmatimonadales bacterium | reverse complement strand
CCGCCCTCGACCACGACCGCTCCACGCGACACGTCGAACACCACGCCGGGCTCGACCAGCGCTTCGTGCAGCACCAGCCCCGCCGGGTCCCCGATCACGGTCGAGCCCGCGGGGATGGGGTCGCTGTCGCCCAGCATCTGACGCAGGTCGTCCGGCAGGAGCCGCTGCAACGCGGGAATGAGGTCGAAGACCCCGTGCAACACCACACCGGGCACCTCGATCGCCTGCGCTTGCGGGAGTGGTCCCTCCCACGTCATGCCCGCCGGCACGGCCCACCCAACCGTAATGCCATGACACACGAGTCGCGCGGGGACGGCGGGCAGCTCCGGCGCGATCCCGTGTGGCGCGAACGTCGACGAGCCGATCACCGCCGGGCCGGCCACGGCGCGCCGCGGGACGACGGGAGGCACGCCGGGCTCGGTGAATCCTGCCAGGTGCGCCAAGGCGAGGATTTCCGTCACTTCTGCGCCGACAAACGTTTCCCAGCGCTCGCGAATCAGGTACGCCCCGGCGCGCAGCTCCGAGAGGGGGCGCACGCCGGCGAACGGCGCCCACACCGGCGCCGGATCGGGATCGAGCAGGTACAACGCGAGGCTCATATGCGCTGCACCAGTGCCTTGAGACGATCGGCCTGGCCGGTGGGCATGACCAGCATGTGACCGTTGGCGCGCACCACCACGAGATCGGTGATGCCGCTGACCGCCAGATGCTCGCTCTCCGACCACAGCACGCAGCGACGCACGTCGTCCCCGACGGTCACGTTCCCGACGGCGACGTTCCCGTGGGCATCGGCGTGGCGGATGCGGAACAGCGAGTCCCACGAGCCGATGTCGTCCCAGCGGAAGGTCCCGGCGATGACGCCGAGGCGCTTCGATCGCTCGAGCACCGCGATGTCCACCGGCGCAGGTGTGACCGCGGCAAAAAAACCCGCGGCATCGCCGGCGGCGAGCGCGGGCAGCCCCGCTCGCAGCTCGCGCGCGTGTGCCGCCGTCTCAGCCAGGAAGCGCTCGACGCCCCAGGCGAACAGTCCGGTGTTCCACAGGGCCCCGCGACGCCGCAGCAGCGCGGCGCGCGTGGGCGTCGGCTTCTCCACAAAACGCTGCACCCGGCGGGCGCTGCGATCCAGCGCTCGGCCCGGCACGATGTAGCCGTAGGCAGTCTCGTTGCGCGTGGGCTTGACCCCGACGGTCACCAGTACGTCGTGCTCCCGCGCCGCGGCGAGTGCGCGCTCGGCGGACTCGCGAAAGGCACGCTCGTCGCCCACTGCCCAGTCGGCATGCAACGACAGCATCTGGGCCCCGGGATCGCGCCGCGCGATCCACTGGGCCCCCCACACCAGCGCCGGGGCAGTGGAGGCGGCGCGCGGCTCCGCCAGCACCTGCGCCGGCGGCACTTCTGGCACGAGGGCCGTCACCCGCTCGACGAGGAACGGGCCGGTGAGGATAATCACGCGATCCGGCGGGACGAGTCCGTCGAGGCGGCGCACCGCCTGGGCCAAGAGCGGGCGGTCGCCGGCGAGCGGCAACAACTGCTTCGGACGCTCGGGCGTGGAGAGGGGCCAGAACCGCGTGCCGGAGCCCCCGGCGAGGATCACGGCCCAGGCGCTCACGGATCGGCAGACGGTGGCGCGTCGCCCAACAGGGCGGCGACTTGGGCGGTCAACTTCGACGGGCTGAAGGGCTTGGTGACGGTCGCGGCGCCGAGGCTGCGCGCCTCTTGGAGCACGCGCTCCTCCCCCTCGGCCGTCAGAATGATGATGGGTAGGGTCGCGGTGGCGGGGCGGCCGCGCAGCTCGCGCAGCAGATCCACGCCGGAGCCGTCGGGAAGATGCAGGTCGAGCAGCACGGCGTCGGGCCGGTCGGCGTCGCTCAGCAGCGCCGCCCGGGCTTCGAACAGCGAGCGCGCGAGCCGAAGCTCGTAACCGCGCGACTCCATTTGGAGCCGCAGCAGCAGGCCGATGTGGGGCTCGTCGTCGACTACCAGGAGGCGACGGGATCGGGATGGAACAGGATTGGCCACCGTGCCGGCTCCCGGTTCAGAGTAGCCCGGCGATGGCCGTGCGGTGACGGCGGAGATCGAACAAGAGGGTGCCGACGTTGGTGTCGGGCCGCACCAGGATCACGATCATGGCGTCGGCGTGCAGCACCGCGATGACGGCGAGCCCTTCGTCGAATTCGAAGACGCCGGTGGTGAATTCACCGCGTCCACCGGCGACACCCAGCTCGTCCATCCCGCGGATCACCGAGGGGAGCAGCGCGGCGACGCCGTCTGGATCGATGCCGTCGGCGCTCGCGGCATCGATCGGCAGTCCGTCGCGTCCGACCACGACGACCGCCCCGACGCCGGCTCGTCGCGCGATCGATTGGACGAGCTCACGAATCGTCGGCATACGGGCGCGAAGCTAGGACGGGAGAACGGCGAAGTCAAGCAGCGACCATCATTTAAGGCCGCTCGCTCGCGCCGTTACCGGTTGACCCCTTTCCCGAAGTCGGGGTATCTTCCCGCCACCCGATGCGCATCCGCCTGCCTCGCCCCGCGCTGTGTTGCTTGGTGTCGGCCGTCGCCGTCGTCGCGGCAGCATGCGATGAATCGACCGGCCTTCCCGCTCCCACACTCGAGAACGTTGTGGACACGGTGTCGCTGTTTGCGCTGGACGGCACTCCGGTGTCGGCGCCGTCGGGCTACAACATCCAGTTCAGAACCGTGGTGCGCACCGATCAGGACACGAGGTTCGACTTTGCGTTCAACATCACCCCTGCGGGCCAGGCGGTGCTGTTGCCTACCGGGGCGTTGGGATTAGGAGTTGGGTCGGGCATCCAGGTACAGGGCGTGCCCTTCGATTCGGTGAAAACCGCGCCGAACGGCGCGTTCGCCGACACGCTGCCGGTGGCCGTGGACAGCGGGACGGTCGCGGTCGTGCACTCGCGTGCTTCCCAATGCGTGGCGACCGGTGCGAATGTGTTCTACTACGGCAAGGTGCAGGTCTTGGCCATCGACACGGTCGTGCGGCGCATCGACCTCCGCGTCTTGGTCGACCAAAACTGCGGCTATCGCGATCTCGAGCCCGGCCTCCCGCGCCGGTAGTCCCATGATCGACTTGCGGCTCCTGCGACGCGCCCCCGCCGAGGTGCGGGCGGCCCTTGCGCGCCGGGGCGACCCGGCCGTGCTCGAGCTGCTCGACGCGGTCCGGGCGCTCGATGAACGACGCCGTGCGCTCGCCACCGAGCTGGACCATCTCAAAGCGCAACGCAACGAAGCGGCTCGCGCCGACGCGCAGGTCGTCAAGCAGCACGGCGCGTTGGCGCCGGAGATCGTGGCGGAGCGCCGGGTACTGGGAGAGCGCATCGCGGACGCCGAAGCCGCGGTCCACGAAGTCGAAACGGCGCTCGAGGCAAAAGCGCTGTACCTCCCGAACGCGCCGCTCGCCGACGTGCCCGACGGTGCGGCCTCGGCCAACCGCGTGGTCCGCGCCTGGGGCTCGCCGCGGCCGCAGACCCCGGACATGCGACCGCATTGGGAGCTCGGCGAGCGGCTCGGCATCCTCGACCTGCCACGCGGCGCGAAGCTCGCCGGCTCGGGTTTCCCGGTGCTCGTGGGCAGCGGCGCGCGGCTGGCGCGCGCCCTGATTCAGTTCATGCTCGATCTGCACATGCGGGAGCACGGGTACATCGAGATCGAGCCGCCGTTCGTGGTGCGTCGCGAGATTCTGCAGGGGACGGGCCAGCTGCCGAAATTCGAGGACGACGTGTATGGGACCACGGACGACCTGTTCCTCGTGCCTACGGCCGAGGTGCCGATCACAAACCTGTACAAGGACGAGATCCTGGACGGCGGGCGGCTGCCGATCGCGCACAGCGCCTATACGCCCTGTTTCCGTCGCGAAGCCGGAGCGGCCGGGAAGGACACGCGCGGCTTGCTCCGCGTGCATCAGTTCGACAAAGTGGAGTTGGTGCGTTTCGTGACGCCCGCCGAGTCGGCGAGCGAGCTCGAACGGATCACGCAGCACGCCGAGGCGGTGCTGCAGCGGCTCGAGCTGCCGTATCGGGTGGTCCTGCTCGCCGCCGGGGATACTGGCTTTGCCGCGGCCAAGACGTACGACCTGGAGGTATGGGCTCCCGGTGTCGGCGCGTGGCTCGAGGTGTCGAGCGCCTCGAGCTTCACGGATTTCCAGGCGCGCCGCGCCAATATTCGCTTCCGGCCCGGCAAGGGAGGGAAACCGGAGTTCGTGCACACGCTCAATGCTTCCGGCCTGGCCCTGCCACGCACGCTCGCGGCGCTGCTCGAGACCCGCCAGCAGCCGGACGGCAGCGTCACGCTCCCGCCGGGGCTGGGGCCCTACCTGGGTCTCGACCGCCTCGCGGTTGCCGGTGCGTAGCGACGCGCTCCGCCGGTCCGGACCGGCGGCGGTGGTAGGTCTCGCCTTCCTATTCGGCGCGCTGTCGGTCGGTTCGGCGTGGGTGGTGGCGCGTCACTTGCGGGACGACGCGCGCGAGACGAGCCGGCTGTTCGGCCGGGTGTTCGGCGGTCTGAACGATCCGCGACCCGACGCAGCCACCGGCGCGCTGTTCGACCTCGCCGCGCAGGTCCGCGCGTTCCAGATCCCCATCGCCGTGACCGATAGTGCGGGTCGGGTGACCGCCATGGAGAACGCGCCGCCCGGCCTCGCGTTGGACAGCGCGAGTCTGCGCGCCTGGATCGCCGAGCTCGACCGGGCCAACCCCCCGGTGGTGGAGCCGGGGATGGGGACGGTGCACTACGGCACCCTCCCGATCACCCGACGGCTCACCACCCTGGCACTGCTCCAGGGGCTGGTCCTGGTCATGCTGGCGATCCTCGCGGTGTGGGCATACCGCGAACGGCTCGGTGCGGTGCGCGACCGGATGTGGGTGGCCATGGCGCGCGAGTCGGCGCATCAGCTCGGCACTCCGCTGATGAGCCTCACCGGTTGGGTCGCCCGGTTGCGCGAGCATCCCGAGACCCCGGCCACGGAGGTCGCCGACCATCTCCAGGCCGACGTGGAGCGGCTCGAGCGAGTGGCGCGGCGGTTCGAGCGCATCGGGCGCCCGCCGCGGCGCGAGCCGGTGGGCCTCGGGGCTGTGGCCGAACGTGTCGCGGCGTATTTTCGTCCGCGCCTGCCCACCCGTGCCAACCCGGTGACGCTGACGATCGCGGCGGCCGGGCCCGGTCCCACGATTCAGGGTGACCCGGTGCTGATCGAGTGGGCGCTCGAGGCGATCGTGAAGAACGCCGTGGACGCGCTGTCCGGTCGCGGTGGCCGCGTCGATGTGCAGGTCGAGGCGGCGGGATCGGTGGCTCGCATCAGCGTGCGCGACGATGGGCCCGGCATTCCCACGGGACAGCGGGCGGCGGTATTCGAGCCCGGGGTTTCGAGCAAGGCAGGGGGGTGGGGACTCGGGCTGCCGCTGGCGCGCCGCATCGTTGAGCAGCAGCACGGCGGGCGGCTGCAGCATCAGTCCGGGAACCCCGGGAGCACGTTCGTGCTCGAGTTCCCGCTCGAACCCGGTCAGATCGCGTGACCCTCGCGCTCAATCCCGCCCAGCGCGACGCGGTCGCGTACGGCGACGGACCGCTGCTGGTGCTCGCGGGCGCGGGATCGGGGAAGACGCGGGTGCTCACGGCGCGCATCGCGCATCTGATTCGGGAGCGTGGTGTGCGACCCGACCGCATCTTCGCCGTCACCTTCACCAACAAGGCGGCCGGCGAGATGCGCGAGCGCGTAGCCGCGCTGCTGGGCGCCGATCCCCGCGGGCTGTGGATCGGGACGTTTCACTCGTTGTCGGCGCGGCTGTTGCGTCGCGAGGCGCCGTTGCTCGGATTCGGGCCCAATTTCACGATCTATGACGAGGACGACTCGCAGGCGCTGCTCAAGCGCATGCTCGAACACCGCGAGCTCTCCCCCAAGGCTTACCCCCCGCGGGCGTTGCACGCGCTCATCTCCGGAGCCAAGAACCGGCTGATCGATCCCGATGACTTCGCGGCGTCGGTCGATTCTCCGCTGGCGCGCGTGGCGGCGGACTGCTACCGCGAGCTGGGCGGCGAGCTGCAGCGCGCCAACGCGATGGACTTCGACGACTTGCTGCTGTTCCCGCTGCGGCTGTTCCGCGAGCACCCCGAGCGCCTGGCGTACTGGCAGCGGCGCTTCGACCACGTGCTGGTGGACGAGTTCCAGGACACCAATGCCGCCCAGTACCGCCTGGTGCGTTCGCTCGCTCAACAGCATCGGAATCTCTGCGTCGTGGGCGACGATGATCAGGCGATCTACGGCTGGCGAGGCGCGGACGTCCGCCACATGGTCGCGTTCCAGGATGATTTTCCCGGTACGGTGCTGGTGAAGCTCGAGCAGAACTACCGCTCGACCCAAATCATCCTCGATGCGGCGAACGGGGTGATTGCCGAGAATCGGGATCGGCTCGGCAAGACGCTGTTCACGGCGGTGTCCGGTGGCGAGGCGGTCGTGTTGCTCACGGCGGCGGACGAGCGCGATGAGGCGGAATGGATCGCCGGGGAGCTTGCTGGCTTGGCCGAGCGCAGCGACCTCGCCTACGAAGCGATGGCGGTGATGTATCGCACGAACTCGCAGTCGCGCTCGTTCGAAGAAGCGTTCCGGATGCGCGGCGTGCCGTATCGCCTCGTTGGGGCGGTGAGCTTTTACGAGCGGCGGGAGGTGAAGGACGTGCTCGCGTACCTGCGACTGATCGCCAACCCCGCCGACGATCAGGCGTTCGCGCGCGTCGTGAACGTCCCGCGGCGTGGAGTCGGCGAAACCTCCCTCACCGTGCTGGCAGGGGCCGCGCGGCGCTGGAAGATGCCGCTGCTCGAAGCGGCCCGTGCGGCGGACCGCATCGAGGGGCTGCGTCCGGGACTGCGCGACGTGCTGCGGAACTTCGCGAGCCTGATCGACCGGCTGCGGGAGGCGACCGGCGCGGCCGACCCCGCCACGGCACTCGAGGCCGTCATCGCGACGACGGGCTACGAGGCTTGGCTCGCCGAGGAAGGGGTCGAAGGGGTCGAACGGCTGGAAAACGTCCGGGAGCTCGTGGCCGGTGCCGCGGCCTGGGCGGAGGTGGCGGACGCGACGGATGTGGGGGAGGAGGAAGGCACGTTGATCGAGCGCTACCTCACCCAGTCGGCGCTCGTGACCCCGACCGACGAGGTCGGCGGGGCCGGGGCCTCTGGGGTGACGTTGCTGACGGTGCACATGGCGAAGGGGCTCGAGTGGCCGGTCGTCGCGCTGGCGGGTCTCGAAGACGGCCTGTTCCCGCTCGCCCGCACCGCGGGGGAACCGGGCGGACTCGAAGAGGAGCGACGGCTGTGCTACGTGGGCCTCACGCGCGCGCGCGCGCGATTGTATCTCTCCTGGGCGCGCACCCGCTATCGCAACGGCCGCCTGGAGCTCGCCGAGCGGTCGCGTTTTCTCGACGCTGTGCCGCCGCCGGTGATGGAAGAGCGCAGCACGACCCCGGCGTGGAGCCGGGCCGGACGGGATGTCGGGTCGGGCCGGTCATTCCGCGGGCGGGGCACGGGCGGCAGCGCTCCCGGGCGACGGTCGTGGTACGTGGAAGAACCCGAGCCGGCGTTCGACGTTGACGAGTCGCAGGACACCCCACGCTATGTGAAGGGGGAGCGGGTGCGCCACCGCAAGTTCGGAGGCGGAGTGGTGCGAGACGTGTCGGGCGTCGGCCGCCAATTCAAAGTGACAGTGGAGTTCGACGACGTCGGGATCGGCACCAAACAACTGCTCGTCGCCTACGCTGCGCTCGAGCGGGATTGGGACGGAGAGATTCCATGAGCGTGTCACGGGACGAGGTCCAGAAGATCGCGCGGCTGGCCGAGCTGCACGTCGACGAGGCGGCGCTGCCGGTGCTGGCAGAGCAGATGTCGCGGATCCTGGACTATGTGGCCCAAATCGCCGGTGTGTCCGCGAGCGAGTCGGCGAAGCCGTTCATCCCTGGTCCGGTGTCGGTCCGGTTCCGCGCCGACACGGTCGATCCCGCGCCGCTCGCATTCGAGCCGGACCGGATGGCGCCGGCATTCCGCGAGGGGTTTTTCCTGGTGCCGCGACTTGGCGCGTTTGACGCCGCGACGGAAGGCCCGGGAGAGGAAGCCGAGTGACCGCGGCCGCTGATCTGCCGCGCGTGGCAGCAGACACCGTGGACAAGCTGGCGCAGGCCGAGCCGCTCAAGGCGCTACTCACACCCATCGCCGATGTCCAAGAGTCCCTGGCCAGCCAGGCTGCGCGTGTCACGCCCACGGGCGCGCTTACCGGGATGCCGGTGGTGGTGAAGGACAACATTTGCACGCTTGAATTCACCACCAGCTGTGGGTCGCGGATCCTCGAAGGCTACCGTGCGCCGTTCGAAGCGACCGCCATCGTGCGACTCAAGGGCGCCGGGGCGCTCATCGCGGGCAAAACGAACTGCGACGAGTTCGCGATGGGCTCCTCCACGGAGCACTCGGCCTACGGACGGACCCACCACCCGCTCGACCCGGAGCGCGTGCCGGGCGGCTCCTCGGGTGGCTCGGCCGCCCTGGTGGCGGCGGGAGCCGTCCCCGCGGCCCTCGGGTCTGAAACCGGCGGCTCGGTGCGGCAGCCCGCAGCGTTCTGCGGCGTCGTGGGCATCAAGCCCACGTACGGCCGGGTGTCGCGCTACGGGCTCGTCGCGTTCGGCAGCTCCCTCGACCAGATCGGCGTGTTCGGACGCACCGTCTCCGATGCGGCGCGCGTGCTCCGGGTCATCAGCGGCCGTGACCCGCTCGATGCAACGTGCGAGGACCGCGACGCGCTGGCGCTGCCCGCCGAGCCGGAAAACCTCCAGGGGTTCGTGGTCGGCATCCCGAAGGAGTATTTCCCGCCGGACCTCGATCCCGGGGTGCGGCGGGCCTGCGACCGAGCCCTTGCCTTGCTCAAGCAGCTGGGCGCGTCGCTGCGCGAGGTATCGCTGCCGCATACCGCCTATGCGATCCCGACCTACTACATCATCGCCCCAGCCGAGGCGTCATCCAACCTGGCGCGCTACGACGGCGTGCGCTACGGACCGCGCTTCGATGGAGCGGTGGACGTGCGCGCACTGTACCGCAACACCCGCGGGCAGGGGTTTGGGCCGGAAGTGCGTCGCCGGATTCTGGTCGGTACCTACGTGCTCTCGTCCGGCTACTACGACGCCTATTACCGGCGGGCGCAGCGGATGCGCGCCCTGATCGCGCAGGACTTCCGCAGCGTGTTCGATCGCGGTGTCGATCTGTTATTCACGCCATCCACGCCGAGTCCGCCGTTCAAGGCGGGGGAGAAGCTCGCCGATCCGGTGGC
>JBOHST010000322.1:0-3830 GCA_050733375.1 Gemmatimonadales bacterium | reverse complement strand
CTGCAGAGCCACCGGTCGGACTTGAACCGACGACCGCTCGATTACGAATCGAGAGCTCTACCACTGAGCTACGGTGGCGAATATATGCTGCAACAACTTACCGCATTGGTCGACAGGTCTACGCCGTGGTGCCAACGGTGGTGCCAAAACCCACGCCGCGCAGCGCCTCCAAACGGCCTCCCAACTTAGCAACGTGCTGCTCGACCCGGTACTCCACCGCCTCGGCCCTGTGGCGCACCTGGCCGAGGTGCCCGTAAACCTTCCGCACCATCGACTCGCCGCCGTGTCCCATCTCGCGGGCGACCGTGTAGGTGCTCACGGGCGCGCCCTGGTCCACCGTCTGGAGCCGCGCGGCACAGTAGGTGTGCCGGAACATCTTCGAGCGGATCTCCCCAGGTTTCCAGCCCGCCCGAACGGCCACGGCATCGAGCAGCTTCCTGAAATCCGTGAGCATCGCCTCCTCCCCGGTGCGATAGCTCGGGAAGAGCAGCCGGCTCGGCGGGTGCTCAGCCAGGTAGCGTTCAAGAGCCTCGCGCAATTGCGGCCACAATGGCACCGAGCGGTGCGACGTGGCCGTTTTCAAGCGCCGCCAGGCATTCGGCCGGAAGGTGACGACGCCGCGGTCGAGCGAAACGTCATCCACTTGGATGCCCAGGACTTCGGACTCGCGGCCGCCAGTGAGGAGGAACGTCGCGATCAATTCAAAGGCGAAAGGAACCGGACGCCACCCACCTTTCCCCTGCACCGGTCGATAGGTCCGCGCCGCCTCGAGGAGTAGCGCGGCATCGGGGATCTCGAGCCACTTGGCCTCCCCGCGCGCCGGCGATGGCTTCTCATCGAAATCACCCACCGGGTCGTATCCCGAAGGCACGACGCGCTCGGCCCGCGCCCGCTTGTAGAGGTTCGAGAGACAGCTCAGGTGGTGCCGGACGCTGCTGGCGGACATCGTCCCCTTCCGGCCGTTGGGTGTGGTCAGAAGATGGTTGGCCCAGCGACGAACATCCTGCACGGTAATGGAGGCAAGTTCGCGGTGGGCGCCGAAGAATTCGACCGCACGGTCGAGGCACTTCTCCGTCACTTCGAGCCAGTGCTCGGTGAACTTCTGCGACTCGGCCTTGGCCACGAGGTGCGCGCGCGCGAAATCGTTGAGCGTTACCTGCAGTGTCTCGCCGTGGAGCGCGCGCCCGCGGCGAGCCGCGTCAAGCTGCTCCAGCCGACGCGCGAGCAGCACCTGCGCCGTAGTCGCGTCGGCCGTGGCAAGCTTCTCTCCCGGCGCGACGAGCGCTTCCCTGCCCCCGCCCTCGTCGGCGTAGTCGCGCAGGTCGGCGTAGGCGCGCCTGGTGCCGCCACGCTCGCGCCAGTAGATCCGTGACTTCTTGTTTTGCCTGCCCATTTTCAGCTTCCTCCCGGTGAAAGGTTCTTGCCGAAACCGCCGGACGCCCACTCGAGCATTCCAACGAAGCCATAGTTCAACTCCCGCTCGCCCGAAAACCAGGGTCGTAACGTTGTAGCCAGCGCCGCCGCCGCCGCCGCGGCGAATTGGTCGTCCGTATCGAGCTCTTCGCCAGCCCGCCGCTGATTCTGCAGCATCATTGTCTCGCCGAGCGCGCGCCATTCGGCATCGGTGAACCGCTTCGGATCGACGGGTGCAGGAAGCTCAGGCGGTTGGAGGAACAGCCGTCGCCACCAGAAGGCACTGACAAGTCGCGTAACGAGCATCATCAGTCGATCCCACGGATTGTTCTTCCACCGGCCCTCGGCGAGTCGCGAAAGCGCAGCCTTCGCCTCCTGGTTACCGTCAGCGATGTCTCGCTTCCACGCTTCGGTGATCTGCCGGCACAGCTCGTAGGCCGCGAGCTGGTACCGCGGAGGAAGCGTCGACCGCTGCGTCAGGTCGCCCCCCGCGGGGGGCCGAACGATCCGCATGTTCTCGTCAACCCACAGCGGAGGCGAGTAACCCAGCTCAGGTAGCGGCAACCAGGGCGTGAGACTCGGCAGGAGATCGGTTTCGCGGCCGAACCAGGCGGCGGGCAGGTCGAGCAGTTTGGCGAGCTTCTCCCGCAGCGACTGGTAGCAGCGGGTCGTCTGGCCCCGCACGATCGAGTCGAGCGTCTGCTGGCTGACCTTGATACGGCCGGCGGCGCCGTTGACGCTGAGGCCTTTCCACTCGATGGCGGCGCGAACCCGGCCGCCATCGATGGGGACCAGGGGATCCTCGCTTTTCCGCCGATGCGGCCGCTTGGTCTTCGCCATCCATCCCCCGGCATCAGTAGCGCTCACCGACTTGCCCTCTGCCATCCACAACGTCGGTAAGCTACTGATACATTATATGCATGGCTAGTCCACTAGTGGAGAGCCTCCGGGCGACCGTGGCCGGCATGCCGCCGGGCGCGCTGGTGCCGCGGGATTGGCTCCTGGAGCAGCTGTCCGGGGCTCCACCGGCCAAGGCGGGGCCTGACGCAGTGCCGGGCAGTCTGGTGGATCTCACGATTGGCGACCTGGCGCGGCTCTTCGGGAAGCGGCCCTCGACGGTGCGCGCCTGGGTGGAGCGGGGCGACTTCCCCTGTGCCTACAAGCTTCATGGGAAGGAATGGCGTGTCCCGGTCGCCAGCGTCGAATCCTTCCAGAACCGCCAGCGGCGCGCGAAACAAGATTCGGGCCTGTCCGCTTGGCGGAAGGTCGAGCGGCCGAACGCCACCAGACGGTCAGAAACCGGCCACGACGCGGTCACCAAGCGGTCCCCACGCGGTAATGCCGAGGTCTAGATGGGGCGGAAAAAGAGGGTGAACAAGGCGTCGGGGATGCCTGGTCGACCGCGATTGGTTAACCAGGTGCTGCTCGACCGCATGGTGGAGCTGAGGAAGCAGGGGTTCTCGCACCGCGATATCGCGCAGAAGGTGAAGCGCTCGCTTCGCACTGTGGGGCGCTACCTGCGCGGTGTCTCTCCGCAGTTGCAGCTTCCAACCACACCTAAGCGCGTCGACGTACTGGCGTGGTGCGGCGCGCGCATCCTGGCCTGGGTGCGTCCACGGTGGAAACTCAAACCACGGGAAGTGGACGTGATGTTGAAGCGGCTGCGGAAGGTGATCGCCGATAAGGACCCGCTCACAGTCCAGTGGTTGTCGACCAATGAAGAGCCCCGGCTCAAGTTCCTCCTTTACGAGTTCCTTCCGGGAGCATTGCGCAACATGGAGACGGATCGCCAGTTCGAGCGGATCAGGCAGCAGCTCGGCGGGTTCGACGAGTGGGTCGGCGAGGAGGAACCGCCACATGGCCGCGGGGGTTGAACCCCACGAGCGCTCGCGACACGGAGGACAAACAGGCTTTCCTTCCACCCCATGGGGCTAATGCTTTCACGTGTCTGATGGCTCGGAGTAATGGCATGACGTACAATCAACGCACTCCTGCCGTGCGTCAGCGTTCGCCCCCATGAAATCCCGGTTATGACAGACTTCACATAGCCCATATGAAACAGGACCGAAGGTGAACTTCCTCTCGCACCACTCAGCGTTGGTGCAGCCGCTTCTGCTGTGACACTTCCTGCAGAGCAACATCGTGTCCTGCTACGAGTCCTTCACTTGAGCGCCCCTGCGTCGCGCCGGGTCCGGCTAGGGTACCAACACCACCCCCCACCGGCTCGCTCCGTGTTAGCGCATCGATTCCCTTTCGTATCGACTCATTTTCGCCCTCCCCCCGCTGCCACCTAGACAATCACTACCTTGAACGGTTCAAGCCAGCCACCCTCGGGCCCAGGCTTCCTCGGCGCTTACTTTCCGCGCCCCCGCGCCACTGCCCGGGCTTCACCCCCATCAAAGTAGGCAGAGTTTTTC
>JBOHST010000321.1:0-3222 GCA_050733375.1 Gemmatimonadales bacterium | reverse complement strand
GTTCTACACGCCTCGCCAGAACCCCAACGCCCACCCATTTTGTACCCTACCATGACTGACGCCTTGTCTCGCCTATCCGCCGCCCTCACGGAACGGTATCGAATCTCGCGGGAGCTCGGCGCCGGCGGCATGGCCACTGTCTATCTCGCCCACGACGTGCGCCACGATCGGCCCGTGGCGCTCAAGGTGCTGCGCCCCGAGCTGGCCGCGATCCTGGGGGGCGAGCGGTTCCTCAAGGAGATTCGCCTCACCGCCAACCTGCAGCACCCGCACATCCTGGGGCTGCACGATTCCGGTGAGGCCGATGGCCTCGTCTACTACGTCATGCCGTACGTGGAAGGGGAGTCGCTGCGCGAGCGCCTGGCGCGCGAGCATCAGCTCCCCGTCGAGGACGTGATCCGCATCGCCACCGAGGTCGCGGGGGCGCTGGACTATGCGCACCGCCACAGCGTGATCCACCGCGACATCAAGCCGGAGAACATCCTGCTGCACGACGGCTCGGCGATGGTCGCGGATTTCGGCATCGCGCTCGCCGCATCCCGGTCCGACAGCGGCTCGCGGCTGACCGAAACCGGCATGTCGCTGGGCACCCCGCACTACATGAGTCCCGAGCAGGCGATGGGCGAGCGCGAGATCACCGCCAAGAGCGATGTGTACGCGCTGGGCTGCGTCGTCTACGAGATGCTGTCGGGCGAGCCGCCGTTCACCGGTCCCACGGCGCAGGCGATCGTGGCCCGTGTCATGATGGAGCAGCCCCGCAGCCTCACGCTGCAGCGGCACTCGATCCCGCCGCATGTCGAGGCGGCCGTGAACCGGGCGCTCGAGAAGCTTCCGGCCGACCGGTTCGCGAGCGCCGCGCAATTCGCCGAGGCGCTGACCCGACCGGACCTGACCCTCCCTACCACCAGGGCCCAGATCGCGGCCCGCGGACCGGCGTCGACCCGGTGGCGCGGCGCCTTCGGGCTGGCAGTGGGCACAGCCGCGGTTGCGCTGGTCCTCGCGGCCTGGGGATGGCTGCGCGTCCGGAGCGCGACGCGGCAGCCCACCACCTGGCAGTACATCAGTCTCGGCGACAGCGTGGTACTCACCACCCAGTTCCCAGCGATGGCGCTGTCTCCTGACGGCTCGATGTTCGTCTTCAAGGATGACCGTCAGAACGGCCGCCTATGGATCAAGAGACCAGGCGAGCTCAACCCCACGCCGATTAGCGGCACCGAGCGGGCCCAAAACCCGGTGTTCTCGCCAGACGGGGAGTGGGTCGCCTACGTGGCCGACGGCCGTCTCAAGAAGGTCCGCGCCTCGGGTGGGGCGAGCGTGACGCTGGCGGACTCGACGGCCAGCGGTTTCGGGGGAGCCGCGTGGCTCGACGACGGCACCCTCGTGTATGTCTCACCGAGTTTGCAGGAGATGCGAAGGGTCAACGCCGCCGGGGGACCGAGTACGGTGGCCATGCGGAGCGGGCTGGCGTCGTTGGCCGGCGGGGGAGCGGGGATGCCAGTCGCCCTGCCGGGAGCCCGAGGCGTGCTGTTTCAGAATTGCGGTTCCAGCTGTGTGACGATGAGCGTCCACGTGCTGGACCTGAGAACAGGGCAGGAGAGACTGTTGTTCAATGACGCGGCGCAGGCCTGGTATCTGCCCTCAGGCCATCTGTTGTACGTGCGCCGCGACGGCGTGGCCCTCGTGGCGCCCTTCGACCTCGGACGGCTGGAGATCACCGGGGCCGCCACGCCGGTGCTCGAAGGCGTACAGGTCTCGTCCAACGGCGGGTTCGCCCTGCTGACCTGGTCGTCGTCCGGAACGCTCGTGTACGCGCATGGCGCCGGCGGCTCGACCGACAACGCGATGGTCCGGGTGAGTCGCGACGGGGCGATCGCCCAGATCGACACCGCGTGGCATGGGGAGTTCAACTCGATCGCGCTCTCCCACGACGGTCGCCGGCTCGCCGTCGGTCTCGGCCTCGGCGCGGCGCTGAACATCTGGATCAAGCAGCTCGACCGCGGGCCATTCACGCGCCTGACGTTCGGCGGGCAGGACCGCCGGCCCTTCTGGTCCCCCGACGGACGGACGGTGGCCTACATCAGAGACAGCAGCAATACGAGCGCCGTGTACGCACGGGCCGACGACGGCGGCGGTCAGGACCGAGAGCTGGTTCGGTTGGACCGTCTGATTCAGGAGGGCGAGTGGTCACGCGACGGCCGCTGGATCCTGGTGCGTACCGACAACGGCCAGGCCGGCGCGGGCGACATCCTGGCGGCGCGCGCGAGCGGAGACGGTGCGCCGGTGCCGGTGGCCGCGAGCCCGTTCACGGAGCTGCATCCGGCACTGTCACCCGATGGGCGATGGCTCGCCTACACGTCGAACGAGTCGGGGATCAACGAGGTGTACGTGCGGCCGTTCCCGGACGCCCAGGGAGGCCGCTGGCAAGTCTCCAACGGCGGCGGCAGCGAGCCGCGCTGGTCCCGCGACGGACGCGAGCTGTTTCACCTGGATGGCGACAACCGCATGAATGTCGTTCAGATCCGCACCGTGCCGACGTTCGCCGCCGCCGGACGCACGTCGTTGTTCAATGCGTCGAATTTCGTTCTGGGTGGATTCCACCAGTCTTATGACGTGACGCCCGACGGACGGGCATTCGTGTTCGTCAGCCCGCGGCGGGCCGGGGCGCAGGGCGCGGCCCAGCTCGTGTGGGCGGACCGCTGGCTCAACGAGGTGGCCGCCCGGCTAGCACGGTGACCCCGGCCCACCGAGTGCCGGGGAAGCGCTACCCGCGACGGATCTGCTTCCGTTTCTTCCGGGCGCGGCTCTCGGCGATCGTCGCCACGGCTGCCGCCACGCCGGCGGCCAGCGCGGCCTTCCCCGCCGATTTCAGCGCTCGACCAGCCACGCGGAGTGTTTGCCGCAACTTGCGGCGGCGGGCCTCGGTCGTGGCCTTCTGGCGCGCGACCTTCATCAAGGCATCGGCATGCTTCGCCGCGGCTACGGCGCCGCGCTTGGCCTCGCGCGCCGCGCTCAGCATCCGGGCTTTCCACTTCTCGCGAATCGGCATCAGAACCCCCTAGTCAGGTGGAACGGGCGGCCCGGTGTGAACGCCGCCCGTCCAAGGTACTACTCCCCACCCACCGTCGCGATGCACTCGATCTCCACTCGCGCACCGAGCGCCAGCCCGCTGCCCGCGACCGTCGAGCGCGCCGGCGGGTCCTTCGGGAAGTACGTCGCGTACAC
>JBOHST010000320.1:0-4660 GCA_050733375.1 Gemmatimonadales bacterium | reverse complement strand
GCTGACGCCCGCATCCGCGATCGCGCTGACGCTGCGTGCGGTGGGCGGCCTCACGACGGCCGAGATCGCGAAGGCGTTTCTCGTTCCCGAGTCGACCATCGGGCAACGCATCAGCCGGGCCAAGCAGAGCATCAGGGCGTCGCAGGTGCCGTTTTCCCTGCCGGATGCCGATGAACGCGTGCAGCGATTGCAGTCGGTGCTGCATGTGTTGTATCTCGTCTTCAACGAAGGCTATACAACGAGTGCGGGAGCCGAGCTGCATCGCACCGACCTGTCGAACGAGGCGATCCGTTTGACGCGCGAGGCGCATCGGCTGCTGCCCGACAACGGGGACGTGTGTGGGCTGCTCGCCCTGATGCTGCTGACCGACGCTCGCCGGGCGGCGCGCACTGGTACGCATGGCGAGTTGATCCCGCTCGACGAGCAGGATCGGGCACTCTGGGATCGTCAGGCCATCGCGGAAGGCGTCGCGCTGGTCAGCGCGGCGCTCTCCCGGGGATCGGTTGGCGAGTATCAACTGCAGGCCGCGATCGCGGCCGTTCACGATGAGGCGGCGCGTGCCGAAGACACCGACTGGCCGCAGATTCGCGCGTTGTATGGCATGCTGATGCGCATGACCGACAACCCACTGGTCGCGCTCAACCATGCGATCGCCACGGCGATGGTGGAAGGTCCGAACGCGGGGCTCGCACTCCTCACGCCGCTGCAGGGTGATGCGCGCCTGCGCGGGAGCCATCGGCTCGACGCGGTGTGCGCGCACCTGCTGGAGCGCGCCGGCGAGCGGGAGGCGGCGGTGCGACTGTACCGCGAGGCCGCGTCCAAGACGACGAGCGTGCCGGAGCGAAACTATCTGATGATGAAGGCTGGCAGGTTGTGCTGCTGAAGAGCCTCTGGACCCGTCTGGTCGCTGTGCTGCGCGGCCGGCGTCGCGCTGCGCCGACCGCGCAGCTGCCCAGGTGGTCACAGGTACGCCGCCGGCGGCGTGCCGACATCCGGCGGGTGGCCGCCCTGGTCGAGGGGTGGGCGGAGGAAATGGGCGTCTCCAAGGGTGAGCGCGGCCGCTGGCTGGCTCTACCTCGCCGACAACCTCGAGCCGGGCCGCAGAGGCCGCCGCAAAGGCGCGCTCGCCTCGCGAAACGGGTGCCGCGCGACCGCGATGCCGTGTTGCGCGAGGTTGTCGCGCGACAGATGCAAGAGCAGCTGCGCTCCGGCCGATCGATCGATCCGCTCACACTGGAATTCTGGAACTCGCTCGCCGGGCGCTGACGGGCTCGCGCGCCTAGGTCCCCTTTACGCCGGAGCCCCTTGACAGCTAGGCTAACGGTGTTAAGTATTGCACCATGGTTAACCCAGGCCGGGAGCCCTTTCATGGGTAGCCGCGAGCGCCGTACCCGCGAGCGCGGGGAAACGCGCCAGCGCATCCTCGATGTCGCGCGCGAAATGTTCGTCCGGAACGGCTACGAGGCGACGACGATGCGCGCCATCGCGGACCGTATCGAGTACACCGCCACCGCCATCTACCATCACTTCCGGAACAAGGGAGAGCTTCTGACCGAGCTCTGCAACATCGACTTCCGGGCCCTGGCAGCGGCGTTCCAGCAAATCGGCCGGATCGAAGATCCGATCGAGCGTCTGTGCCGCATCGGAGAGGCCTATGTGAGCTTCGCCCTCGAGCACCCGATGCAATACCAGTTGATGTTCATGATGCCTCACCCCGTCATGGACGTGAAGGGCATCACACGGGGCGACCCGAGCCAGGATGCCTACGCGTTCCTGCGCGAGGCGTGGGCCGCCGCGATCACCTCGGAACGTCTGCGGCCTGAGTTTCAGGACCCAGAGGAGTTGGCTCAGATGTGCTGGGCGCCGCTCCACGGCCTTCTTGCGCTCCATATCATCAAGCACAACCCCAAGCAGAACGGCGCGGACTGGATCGAGTGGCGCGACGCCCGCACGACCGCGTCCCGGATGAGCGAGGCACTCATGCGCGGCGTGCTTCGCCTGCCAGCTCCATGATTTTTTTTCACTTGGAACCTAACAATGTCAGGTCGTGTTACCACGTGAACATGATGCCACTACCCAAGATTCGAACCGTTGCGGTCCTGGTCGGGTCGCTTGCGATGCTAGGGCTCGCGCCGTCCCTCGTCGGACAAACTACGGATCCGCTCGGCGGTTTCGTGACGGAGGCGCTGCGCAACAACCTGAGCCTGGAGGCGGAACGTCTCGCCGAGCGGCGTAGCGCGGCGGAGGTCGCCGAGGCGCGCGGCCTGTTCTTCCCCGCGCTCACCCTCGATTCCCGCTACAGCGACCAAAGCGGCACGCTGAACCTCGGCGACCTGCTCAACCCGGCGTTCGCCGCCCTGAACCAGTTGCGCGGCACGACAGACTTTCCCACGAACCTTGACCAGACATTGCCGCTCGCCCACGAATCTCGCCTGCGTCTCGTCCAGCCCCTGTTCAACGAGGCGATTCGCAAGAACTACTCCCTTGCGCGCAATCGTTTCACCGGCCAGGAAGCCCGGCGCATCGCGGCAGTGCGCCGGCTCGCGGCCGACGTCCAGATCGCCTACCTGTCGCTCGCAGCCGCACGCAGCGCCGCCGCGGTGTACGAGTCGAGCCTGACGCTGGTGGTCGAGAACGAGCGCGTCACCGAGCGGCTACTGGCGGCGGGGCGGAGCACGCCGGATGCCGTGTTCCGCGCGCGCGCCGAGCGCAGCGATGTGGCTCAACGGCTCGCCGAGGCTCGCGAGCAGGTCCACGCGGCGGCCCGGGTGCTGAACCAGCTGCTGGGCCGCCCCCTCGACACGCCGGTCGCCGCCATCCCGGACTCGGGGCTCACGTTCGAGCTCACCATCGGGGAAGACAGTTCCGTGGCCCATGCCCTCGCGCAGCGCGAGGAGCTGGCCCAGATCGACGCGGGAATCGGCGCGGCCAACGCCGCGGTGGGGATCGCGACCGCGGCGTTTCTGCCCAGCGTCTCCCTCGCCGTGGATTACGGTTTCCAGGGTCAGGCCGTGCGATTCAATCGGGAGAACGACTACTGGGTCGCGTCGGTCGTGGTCTCGTGGAACCTGTTCAACGGCGGCCGCGACGCCGCGCGCCGATCGGCCGCCCGCGCCGAAGCCGACCGCCAGCGGGTGACGCGGCGGGACGTGGAGGAGCGGATTCGCCTCGAGGTCCGCCAGGCGTACCAAGCGGCGGTCGTCGCGCGTTCGGGCGTCGCGACCGCCGAGGACCGCGTCACCGCCGCGCGGCGCAGCTTCGACCTCGTGCGCCGCCGCTACGAAGAGGGAATCGCTACTCAGATCGAATTCCTCGACGCGCGCACCCATCTCACCAACGCCGAGCTCAACCGTACGCTCACCGCGCACCGCTACGCCATCCGCTTCGTGGACCTGGAGCGGGCGGCGGCCTTGCGCACGATCGACTGACCGATGGAGACGACCATGATGCTGCGAGGCTTCGTTCCCTCCCTGTCTGCCGCCGCCGTTGTTGCGGCCGCGTGCGGCGGTGCGAGCGGCAAGACCGTTCCTGATTCCCCCTCCGCCGCCGCACTCGTGCGGACGACGCCCGTGACGCAAGAAGCACTCGCGCCCCCCGTCGTGGCGACTGGCACACTCGGTCCGAAGGAGGAGATAGCCCTGAGCTTCAAGATCGGCGGCGTGGTGAGCCGCGTGCTTGTGGACGCAGGCGCTCGGGTCCGCGCGGGCGAAACCTTGGCGGCGCTGGACCTGAGCGAAATCGACGCCGCGGTCACCCGGGCACAGAGCGCGGCGGACAAGGCCGAGCGCGACCACCTCCGGGCGAGGCGCCTGTATGGCGACAGCGTCGTCACACTCTCCCAACTTCAGGACGCTGAGACGGGCGCGCAGGTCACGCAAGCCGATCTCGAGACGGCGCGCTTCAACCGACGCTACGCCGTCATCGTGGCGCCGGCGGGCGGGGTGATCCTGCGGCGGCAGGCGGAGCCCGGCGAGCTTATTGCCCCGGGGGCGCCGGTTCTCATCCTCGGCAGCAGCGCCCGAGGCACGGTCGTCCGCGTCAGTCTCGCCGATCGCGATGTGGTGCGCGTCCGGCGCGGCGATCGGGCGGTTGTGCACTTCGACGCGCTGCCGGACCAGGAGTTGGCCGGGCAGGTCACGGAGATCTCCGCTGCCGCCGAACCCGGCACCGGCACGTTCACGGTGGAGATCGCGCTTCCCGCTCGAGCAGCGGTGGGACTCGCGAGCGGCCTCGTCGGAGAGGTGGAAATCCGGCCGGCCGGCGGGCCGCCGGTTAGCCTTGTCCCCATCGAGGCCCTCCTCGAGGCCGACGGCAATGAGGCGACCGTGTACGCGCTCTCGGCGGACGGCAGCCGGGCCGAGCGGCGGCGCGTGACCGTCTCCTTCATCTCCGGCGACCGCGTGGCGGTCACGCACGGCCTCGAAGGCGTCACCGCGGTGATCACTGATGGGGCAGCCTACCTGAACGACGGCGCCGCCGTGAGGATCGCGCCATGAAGCTCCTCGACTTCCCCGTCCGGCACTATCAGTTCACGGTCGTCGTCTTCGCCATGCTCGCCGCCCTGGGCGTGAACTCGTGGTTCGCCATCCCTCAGGGGGAAGACCCCCCGCTCGACTTCCCGTCGTTCACGGTCATCGCGGTCTACCCCGGCGCGAGCCCC
>JBOHST010000319.1:0-2813 GCA_050733375.1 Gemmatimonadales bacterium | reverse complement strand
TCGGCGCGCCCAGCAGCGCGGCCGACTCCTGAAGTCGCGCCACGTGGCGGTCCAGACGCAACACCCGATCCCTGCCGTAGGTGCGCAGTGTGGTGTAGGCGCCGTGGGGCAGGGTCGCCGCCGCCGTTCGCAGATCGCCGCCCTCGGCTTCCGGCTTCAGGTCCTCGCCCGCGAGCTCGAACGTTCGAACCATGCAACACAAATCGTATCTGTTTACCGACGGTAGTTGACCGATTGGACCTCATACGGCACTCGAAGGGTGTCTCATGGGGGCATGGACGAGAGCATCTCGCCCGAGTACGTCCGGGAACTCCTGGAGCGGATCCGGCGCCTGGAGAAACAAGTCGCAGCTCTCCAGGGCCAGCTCGCCGACCGCGATCGCCGCATCGCGGAGTTGGAGGGGCAGCTTGAAGAGGCCCATCGTGCGGCCAAGCGTCAAGCGGCTCCCTTCTCGAAGGGTGAACCGAAGAAGGATCCCAAGCGGCCTGGCCGCAAGCCGGGCGAGGGATATGGTCGGCAAGCGGTGCGCCCGATTCCAGCCAAGGTCGATGAGAGCTTCCACACCCCCTGTCCGCGAGCATGCCCGTGTGGAGGGAGTGTCGAGCCGCGTGGCGAGTTCAGCCTGTACGAGGTGGACATCCCCCCGGTCATGCCGCGGGTGCGCGAGTTCGTCAACGGGTACGGTGAGTGCCTGCGCTGCGGGAAGCGCATTTCGGCGCGCCATCCGCTCCAGACCTCGAACGCCCAGGGGGCCGTGGGCCGGGTCCACATCGGGCCCGTGGCCATCGGGCTGGCCGCCCACCTCAAGGTCATGGGAGGGATGTCCTACGAGAAGATCCAGGTGGTGATGGAGCAGGTGCTGGGGTTCAAGCTGGCGCGCTCCAGCTTGTGTCGGGTTGTGACGCGCCTGGCACAGAGAGCAGAACCCACCTACCAGGGGCTGATCGAGCAGATCCGAGCTTCGCCGGTGGTCTACCCGGACGAGACCGGCTGGAAGCTCGCCGGTCGCAACGCCTGGCTGTGGGCGTTCACGAACCTGAAGCTGACCGTCTACAGCGTGCTGCGGGGGAGGGGGTACGCCCAAGCGGCGTCGATCCTGGGCGAGCAGTACTCCGGGATCCTGGCTCCGGATGGTTGGGCGCCCTACCGGCGCTTCAAGCGGGCGACGCTGCAAACCTGCAACGCTCACCTGCTGCGGCGCTGCCGCGAAATCCTGGAGACCGCCACACGGGGTGCGGTTCGCTTCCCCCGCGCGGTGAAAAAGATCCTCCAGCACGGCTTGGCGCTTCGGGATCGTCGGGACGCGCGACAGATCAGGGCGCACGGGCTGAAGGTGGCCCTTGGCCGCCTGAAGGCTCGCGTGGATCGGTTGCTCGCCGGACATCAAACCAACGCCGTCAACCGCCGCTTCGCCAAGCACCTGCGCCGTCACAGAAACGAGCTCTTCGTGTTCTTGCAACGGCCCGAGGTTGAAGCCACCAACTGGCCCGCCGAGCAGGCGATCCGACCCGCGGTCGTGAACCGCAAGACCTGCGCCGGGAATCGCTCCGAACGTGGAGCACGTACCTTGTCGGTCCTCATGAGCGTCCTGCGCACGGCCCAGCAGCAGCGCCGCCGGGTCCTCGAAGTCGTCGCCGCCATCCTCCGCGACCCGATCCCTCGCCCGCATCTCTCACCCGGACGGTAAACAGATACTCCGGGGCGAAGTCTTGAACCACGAGGATGTAGTTGACCAGGGTCTCCGTCGAGGTCCAGCCGGACATCCTGAAGTTGAGGACCTCGGCCTCGCGCCCCAAACGTTGCCTGAGAATCTCAGCGAGGAAACGAGGGTACGAGCCTTCGTAGTCGAGCGCGTTGCCGCCCTCTGTCGTCGATGAGCCCAGGCAGGCGATCCGTGGTACGTCTGGGCGCTTCCTCCGGTCGAACTCCTTGCCGAAGAAGCCAAGGCTGTTGACTCCTCTCTCGGAGGGCCGCCGAGCATAGAGCGTGTAAGGGTGTGGCGCGAAGGCTCCGACGCGTCCATCGCTCAGCACGAAGCAGCGGGCTCGAACCACCTGCTCGCGGTCCACAGCGAGGGGGCCCTCGAGCGCGCGAAAACCAAGCTCGAGCACGTCGACGTACGCTGCTCCTGGAGCGAAGTCCCCCGTCAGCGAGAAGGCTTCGAGCTGCAGGTCGGCGTCCGGCGCGGCCGTGGTGAGCCTCAGGACTCCCGTCGACGTAGACTTCGGCTTGACCGCCTTCGTAGCGGACCCGCACGGCGTACCAGCGCCCGGGCTGCATCGGGTTCACCAGCATCTGGTACTGCGTTGGCCCGTACTGGAAGCGGAGAGTCGACCCGAAGCGGAGTGTCCCGAACGTGCGCGTCGTCTTGGCCCACGCCCGCCCCGGCTGCGTGTAGAACTCGATCTTGGCGAGCGACAGGGGGATGCTGGGGTTTGTACCCATCGTCATCAGTTGGACCGAGATCTCCGTGCCCGAGATCGCGTGAGGAGCTGCGAGGTTGACGTCGCCATTCAGGCGCGTGCCGGGCGGTGGATCCAGCAGCATCACCTGCCCCGCGCCGCGCGGATCGATGACGACCTGTGGAACGTTGGGCTCCGACCAGATCCAGCCGGCGGCCAGGTTGCCGAGGGGTTCGTCGTCGAAGATCTCGCAGTAGGACGCGTCAAGGGCGCATCCCTGGCCTGGCGCGGGGCCGATCACCAGCTCCACCGCGAGCGTCTGAGGGCTCCCGGGTGTGCCTTGCGAAATGACGGTCACGCTTCCGTGGTGCGTCCCGGGTGGCAACCCCTGGCCGATGACGGACACCGTGA
>JBOHST010000318.1:0-3392 GCA_050733375.1 Gemmatimonadales bacterium | reverse complement strand
TCTTCGACGCGAACGGGGACGGGTATTCCGATCTCTACGTCGTAAGCGCCGGCAACGAATTCTGGGACAATGCTGATGCACTCCGGGACCGGCTGTACGTCAACGACGGACGTGGGAACTTCCACCGGGCCGAGGGCGCCCTCCCGGATTTGTTCGACAACGGCTCCTGCGTCGTGCCCGCGGACTTCAACGGCGACGGCCACGTCGACCTGTTTCTCGGGAGCCGGGTCGTTTCCCGCCGGTACGGTCTCACCCCGCACAGCCACCTGTTGCAGAACGACGGTACGGGACGCTTCCGCGACGTGACCGCCGCCGTGGCTCCGGCGCTCGTCGAGGTGGGCATGGTATCCTCGGCCGCCTGGCTCGACTACGACGGTGACAGCCGGCTCGACCTGATCGTCGTCGGGGAATGGATGCCGGTCCGCGTGTTTCACCAGGAGGACGGTCGACTCGTGGACCGCACCACGGAAGCCGGGTTGGCGGGCACGAACGGCTGGTGGAACCGCGTGACCGCCGTCGACCTGGACGAGGACGGCCGCCAGGATCTCGTGCTCGGGAACCTCGGCCGGAACTCCTACATCCGGGCGTCCCGAACGGACCCGGCACGGCTCTACGTCCGCGACTTCTTCGAGAACGGCACGATCGAGCAGATCCTCACCTTCTACAAGCGCGGCGTGAGCTATCCGATCGCGGGACGGGACGAGCTGGTCCGCATGATGCCGCAGCTGCGCAGCCGGTACCCCTCGTATGCCTCCTTCGGCGCCGACCGCATCGAGAACGTCCTCCCGGCAGGGGAGGTGCGACAAGCGACCGTCCTCGAGGCGCGCGAGTTCTCGAACGCCGTGGCGCGCAATCGCGGCAACGGCAGCTTCGACCTCCAGCCGCTCCCCATCGAAGCGCAATTCGCCCCCGTCTACGCTTCGCTGGCGGCAGACTTCGACGGCGACGGGCACACCGATCTCTTGGCCGCGGGGAACTTCCATGGCGTGACGCCGCTGCAGGGGCGCTACGATGCGAGCTACGGCCTGGTGCTGCGCGGCGACGGGGCAGGCCGCTTCGAGGCAGTCGATCTCGAATCCGCGAATCTCCTGATCGAGGGCCAGGTGCGGCACATGGCGCTGCTGCGGCGGGCCAACGGTGAGCAGCTCATCCTCGTGGCGCGCAACGGCGACCGGCTGCAGATCCTGCGCCCGCTCCGTTACCGACCTTCCGCCGAGCGATCCACGAGCTCGAACAAGTAGCTCGTCAACGGTGCGAGCGAGCGGAGTGGGACGTAGTCTCGGATTCGTCCATCGGGGCCTACCGGCAGCGTCGCAGCCGAAGGGCCGCCGAGCAGCGCTTTCGGCCTAATCCGCCCCACCGGCAGCACGCGTTCCGCGGACGAGAGCGTCACGGCAGCGAGCGCCACGGTGTCGAGGTTTGCGACCACGAGCACCGCGCGATCTCCCTCGCGGCGCAGGAACGCGGCCACCGCGGGGTTGCTCGCGACGAGTGGTATCAACGCACCAGAGCCGAGCGCGGGGGTCACGCCCCGCAGGTGAATCAACCGGCGGTAGTGGTTGAGTAACGAGCCGGGGTCCGTCTCCTGCGCCTCGACGTTCGCGGTGAGCGAGTCTGGCTGCAGGGATTCCCACGGGGTCCCCCGGGTGAACCCCGCCGCCGGGCCGCGGCTCCAGTGCATCGGCGTCCGCAGGCGCTCGTCCGGCTTATCGCCGGTCATCCCGATCTCCTCGCCGTAATAAACGAACGGCAGACCCGGGAGTGTAAGGAGCAGGGTAGCGGCGAGCCTCGCGCGGGCGACGTCCCCGCCCAGCGCCGTGAGTGTGCGGGTCTGGTCGTGGTTGCGGAGAAACGGCGACCAACGTTCGGCTGGCAGCGCCCGTTGGAGTCGTAAATACCCGATGTAGACCTTCCTGGCCGAGCCCGTCCGCACGGCTTCCAGAATCGCGTCGGAGAGCTCGAACGCGAAATGCGAGTCGAGCTGGTCCGGGTAGTAGGGGAGCATCGAGCCCACACTGTCCCACACTTCGCCGACGGTGAACGACCCGGGCGCGACGTGGCGGACGTGAGCGGCGAACTCGCGCAGGAAGGTGTGCGTGCCGGGAGTGCTTGCTACGCGATCACCCTCCTCCACGAGGTACGGGACCGCATCGAGGCGGAACCCGTCCACCCCCATCTCCTCGAGCCAGAAGCTGGCGACTCGCTTCGCTTCCTCACGGACGGCGACGGTTTCGTAGTTCAGGTCCGGCATCCCGTGCCAGAAGATCCCGTAGTAGTACTCGTCTCGCACCGGGGAGCGGTGCCAGACCTCCTGGCCCCAGAGACCCTTCGCCGTCGGTTTCGTGGCCGACCAGCGGAACCAGTGGCGGTAGGGAGAGCTCGAGTCCTGGAGCGCTGCCTGGAAAAACGGGTGCTCGCTCGAGGCATGGTTCAGGACCAGGTCGACCAGCACTCGGATGCCGCGTCGGTGGGCCTCGGCCACCAGCCGCCGGAAGTCTTCGTTGCCGCCGTACTCCCGGTCGACGCGATAATAGTTCGCCACGTCGTAGCCGTGATAGCTCGGCGATTCGGCCACCGGCATCAGCCAGATGCAGCGGGCGCCCAGGCCCTCGACGTAGTCGAGCTTCTGCATGAGCCCGTTCAGATCGCCGACCCCGTCGCCGTCGCTGTCGGAGAACGAGCGGACGAAGACTTCGTAGCAGACCGCGCCGCGCTTCCAATCCTGCGCGACGGCGGGTACAGCGAGGACAAGGAGCGTGGCGCAGAGCGCCCTGATGCTAGAGGAGGTACCCACGCTGCATGAGCGAGCGACCCGACGCGGCATAGCCGTCCGGGCCCGGCAAGTGGAAGCCGAGCGAGTCGGCAATCCGGTCATAGATGTTGAACAGCACGCACACCTGGATCGCGTCCTCTATGCCCTCGTCGCTGATGCCGGCGGCGCGGAGCGGCTCCATATCGGCGGGGCGCACGTCGGCCGGGGCGAGCGTGAGCTTCTCCAGGAAACCCAGGGTCGCCCGCAGCCTGAGATCGACCGGCGCCGTGCGCCAATCGGCCAGCACTGCGTCGACCAGCATCTCGTCTTTCAAGGCCAGCGACGCGACCGCGCCGTGAGCGCCCGTTCAAAACAGGCACTGGTTCAAGCGGGACGTGAACGCGGCGAACAACTCCCGCTCGCCCACGCTCCAGGGCGAGGGCCCGCGCATCACGACCTGGGTCCAGTCGCACGCCGGACGCCCGAAAAACTCCGGCCGGTAGAGCAGCGTCTTCACGATGTCGGGCACGCGGCGCCGGCTTACCAGTCCGATGAGGATGAGCTTGAGCCGCTCCGCGAAGCGGTGGCCGCGCGTGGCCGGTACAGCGTCGACCAGACGTTGGGTCCAGGCGGCGTACCG
>JBOHST010000317.1:0-6269 GCA_050733375.1 Gemmatimonadales bacterium | reverse complement strand
GGCTCGCCCTGCCCGCCCCGCTCAAGCGCGCCCTCGCGTCCGCGCGCGCCCACCTCGACCCGGGGACCGCCGCCGCCGCCGCGATCGCGCTCAGCGAGCTCATCGCGCCGACCCGCGAGGTGCTGGGACCGGAAGCCGGGGAAGCGGTCGCGGCCGCGGTGCGGGACGCGCGCTTACATTAGAAGGGCATGAGCGTCCATCGGTTCCCAAAACGGCCGTCGCTCGAGTCGCTGGTGCAGCGCGTCGACGCGCAACGCCCCGGCGAGCCCGCGAGCGACACCATCCCCACGGGATTCCCCTCGCTCGACAAGCTCCTGGCCGGCGGCCTGCGCCGGCGCGACCTGATCGTCCTGGGCGGCGACATCGGCTCCGGGAAGTCCTCGTTCGCGCTCGGCCTCGCGCTGCGCGTCGCGCAGCAGGAGCTGGGCGTCGCCTTCCTCTCAGGGGAGATGGACGAGGAGCGGTTGATGGAGCGCTCGCTCGCGATCGAAGGGCGCGTTTCGGTGGACGAGCTGCGCACGGCGCAGATGGACGAGCAGTCCCGCGCGGGGTTGGGTGCCGCGGCGGTGCGGCTGCGCGGGCTGCCGCTCAACCTGCTGCCGCTCGCGGCGCCGGATCTGGAAACGACCGTCGCCCGCCTCGACCCGCTCGACCGGCTGGCGCTGGTCGTTATGGATTACCTGCAGCTCGTCCCGCCGCCCGCCGGGACCGCGGCGGGCGAACAGGACGAGGAGATGGCCACGGTGCTGCGGCGGCTCAAGGCGTTGGCGCTGGAGCGCCAGGTGGCGTTGCTCGTCGTGTCGCAGCTGCCGCGTTTCGCGCCCGGCCGCACCAACCACCGCCCCAACCTCGATGACTTCGGTCACCTCGGCGCGGTGAAGCAGCACGCCGACCTCGTGCTCGGCCTGTACCGGGAGGAGATGTACAACCCGGGCTACGGGGTGGACGGCGCCACCGAGCTGCTCGTCGCCAAGAATCGCAACGGGCCGACCGGGTTCGTGGATCTGTATTTCTATCGACGGTGGATGCGGTTCGAGGACATGGTGGACCCTGACCGCTGAGGTGCGGCGGCGATCAGTGCAGCGAATCCGGCAGCCGCACGGAATCCGCGTCGGTCACCAGGGCCCCGATGATGGAGTAGGTGGTGCCCGGCCCCCCGACGTTGGGGCGCAACATGATCCACATCGGACGCTTGTCGCGCAGCGCCGCGATCGAAACCGAGCCGTCCGCGCCGGTCACGTCGCTCTGCAGCTCCCACCGGTTCAGGCGCAGCACCTCGCGAAACCAATTCGCCACCGGCGCGATGGAGTCCGCTGTGGTGAGCGTGATCTCGGCCGCGTCCTCGCCCGCCGCCGCACCGAGTTCGACCGAGTGGGGATAGACGATGACGCCGTGCAGCGTCTGCCGGACCATGGCACGGGTGTCCGGGGCGCGGCGGCGCTCGCAGGCGACGACGGCGATGGCGACGAGCAACAGCGGGAGGAATTGGCGCATGAGCGCCATATGGTACCCGTGGCGCCTGCGTTGGGTCAAGTTGTAAGTTGCATGTCGAGGATCGGACGACGCGTCGAGGTTGCCCATGGCCGGCCACAGTAAGTGGAAGCAGATCAAGCGGAAAAAGGCCGTCACCGACGCGAAGCGCGGCGCCCTGTTCACCCGGCTCATCCGCGAAATCACGATCGCCGCCCGAGGCGGCGGTGGGGATCCCAACGGGAACCCGCGGCTGCGCACCGCCATCGACGCCGCCAAAGCCGAGAACATGCCGTGGGACAACATCGACCGCGCCGTCAAGAAGGGCACCGGCGAGCTCGAAGGGGTGGAGTACCACGAGGTGACCTACGAGGGGTACGGCCCGGGCGGCGCCGCGATCCTGATCGAGTCCGTCACCGACAACCCGAACCGCACCGTCGCCGAGATCCGGCACCAGTTCTCGCGCCACGGCGGCAACCTCGGCGCGGCGAATTCCGTCGCCTGGATGTTCGACCGCAAGGGGCAGATCGTGCTCGACGCGACGAAAGTGGACGAGGACGCGGCGATGGAGGCCGCGCTCGACGCCGGCGCCGACGACTTCACGAAGGATGGCGACGCCATCCTCGTCACCACGCCGGTGCAGCAGCTGCACGCCGTGCAGACCGCCATCAAGTCCAAGCAGCTCCCCGTGCAGAGCGCCGAAATCGCCCTCTTGCCCAAGAGCACGGTCAAGGTCGAGGGTGGGGACGCCAAGAGGCTGCTCGCGCTGATGGAAGCGCTCGAGGAAATGGACGACGTCGCGAAGGTCTTTTCGAACTTCGACATCGACGCCGACGCGATGGCCGAAGTCGGCGGGTGACGTGAAGGTCCTGGGGATCGACCCGGGCACCTCGGTTACCGGCTACGGGGTCGTCGAATACGACGGCAACGGGAAGCCCGGCTTCGGGCGACTGATCGAGTGCGGCGTGATCCGCTTCGCCAAAAAGAGCCTGCTCCCGCGCCGCCTCGCCGAGCTGCACGCAGGCATCGTCGACCTCATCGAGCGCCATCACCCCACCGCCCTCGCCATCGAGAACGCGTTCTATCACATGAACGTCCACACGACGCTGGTGCTGGGACACGCGCGCGGCGTCGTCCTGCTCGCCGCCCAACAGCACGAGCTGGACATCGCGCAGTATTCCCCCGCTACGGTGAAAAAGTCCGTCGTAGGCGTGGGCGGCGCGCCCAAGGCGCAGGTCGCGGCCATGGTCGCGCGGCTGCTGCGACTCAAGCATGCCCCGCGGCCCGCCGATGCCGCAGACGGGGTCGCGGTGGCGCTCACCCACATCATCCGCTCGTGATCGCGTCGGTCAGCGGCCGACTCGCCGCCAAGAGCGCCGACCGCGTCATGATCCAGACGAGCGGCGGCGTGGGCTACGAAGTGACCGTCCCGCTCGGTGTGATGGAGCTGTTGCCCGCCGTGGGCGAGCCCGTGACGCTCGCCACGGTGCTGGTGGTGCGGGAGGACGGCTGGTCGCTGTATGGCTTCCTGCAAGAATCCGAGCGGCGGCTGTTTCAGCGATTGCTCACCGTGAACGGCGTCGGTCCGCGCATCGCCGTGGCGTTCCTGTCGGCCCTCGGCGCCGAGCGCGGCGCGAAGGCGATCCAGAAGAAGGACATCGGCGCGCTGTCGAGCGTCAGCGGCATCGGCCGGAAGCTGGCCGAACGGCTGGCGCTTGAACTGGGCGACAAGCTCGGCGAGCTTGTGAGCGGCGAGCCGGCTCCGATCACCGGCCCCGCCGAGGGGGCGCTCCGGGCGTTGGAGCGGCTCGGCTACGGCGCCGCCGAGGCTGAGCGCGCGTTGCGCCAGTCGCTCGCAGGGGACAAAGCCGGCGACGCGGAGACGCTGGTGCGCCGCGCCTTGCAGGTGCTCACCAACAGGTGACCATGACGACCACCGCCGAGCCGATGAGAACTGCCGAATGGATCTGCACCCGCTGCGGATCGACCAACCGGAAGCTCGTGCCCGCAGCGGTGACGCGCACGGACGACGAGTGCGTCACGTGCCATGCCAAACATCTCGTCGAGGCAGACGCGCGGCCGGTGCGGTGGACGTCCCGGCCCACGGGGAAATAGAGAGCCCTGTGGCGCGCCCGGAGATCACCACCCCCGAGGTTCTGCCTGACGAGCGTATCAGCGACGCCGCCCTCCGTCCCTCGAGCCTCGACGAGTTCGTGGGCCAGGCGAAGATCAAGGAATCGCTCCAGATCGCCATCGACGCGGCGAAGCAGCGCAAGGAGCCGCTCGATCACACCCTGTTTTTCGGACCGCCCGGACTCGGGAAGACCACGCTCGCGTTGCTGATGGCGCGCGAGATGAGCGTGAACATCCGCACCACTTCGGGCCCCGTGCTCGAGCGCCCCGGCGATCTCGTGGGCCTGCTCACCGGTCTCAAGCCGGGGGACATCCTGTTCATCGACGAAGTGCACCGGCTGCGCCCCGCGCTCGAGGAATTCCTCTATCCGGCGATGGAGGAGTTCCGCGTGGACGTGCGCATCGCCGACGGCCCGCACGCGCAGACGATCCCGATGCAGCTCGAGCGCTTTACGCTGATCGGCGCGACCACGCGGTTCGGGCTGCTCACGCCGCCGATGCGCGCGCGCTTCGGCCTGGTGGAGCGGCTGCACTACTATCCCCCCGACGACCTCGTGCAGATCGTGCAGCGCTCGGCGGGCATCCTCGGCGTCCCGGCCGATGCCGCCGGGATCGCGGAGATCGCCCGCCGCAGTCGCGGCACGCCGCGCGTCGCGAACCGCCTGCTCAAACGGGTGCGCGACTACGCGCAGGTGCGCGCCGGCGGCACCATCAGCGCCGTCGTCGCCGCCGAGGCGCTGAAGCGACTCGATGTGGACGAGTTCGGCCTCGACGACATGGACGCCCGGATCCTGCGGTCGATCATCGAGCAATTCGAGGGTGGGCCGGTGGGGCTCACCACCATCGCCGCCGCGGTGGGCGAGGACTCCGGCACGTTGGAGGAAGTGTACGAGCCGTTTCTCATGCAGCAGGGCTTTCTCGCGCGCACCCCGCGCGGCCGCTGCGCCACCGCCGCGGCGTATCGCCACTTCGGGTTCACGCCACCCAAGCGCGCCGAACAACCGACGATCTTCGACAACTAGTCGCCATGACGGCGGAATCCAGACGCGTATTCGCAGCCGCCGACTTCGCCTACGACCTTCCGCCCGAGTTGATCGCCCAGGAGCCGCTCACCGATCGCTCGGCTTCCCGTCTGCTGGTGCTCGACCGCACCACCGGGGCCATCACGCACCGCCGCTTCGCCGATCTGCCCGATCTCGTAGCCCCAGCCGACGTGCTCGTGCTCAACGCCTCGCGCGTGATCTCTGCGCGGCTCCGCGGCACGCGGGAGAACGGCGCCGCCGCTGAGCTGTTGCTCGTCCGCGAGGATACCGACGGCTGCTGGCTCGCCCTGGGCCATCCCGGCGGCAAGCTCAAGCCGGGGCGCCGCGTGCTCCTCGGGCCCGACAGCGAGATCGAGATCGTCACGGTGCTGGGCGGCGGCTGGCGGCGCGTGCGGTTCGTGGGATCGCTCGATGCGAGTGCGACGCTCGCCCGCTACGGCGAGGTGCCGCTGCCACCCTACATCCGCCGCCCACCCGCTCCGGCCGACCGTGAACGGTACCAGACGGTGTACGCGCAGCACGACGGCAGCGTCGCCGCGCCGACCGCGGGGCTGCATTTCACGCCCGGCTTGCTCGACGCCCTGCGCGTCCGCGACGTGGCGCTCGTGACGCTCGACCTCCACGTCGGACCCGGGACCTTCAAGCCGGTGGAGGTCGAGGACCTCGCCGGGCACCCGATGCACGGTGAGGTCTACGACGTGAGCGAACCGGCGGCGGCGACGGTCAACGATCGGCGGCGCGCGGGAGGCCAGGTGTGGGCGGTTGGGACGACCGTCGTGCGAACGCTCGAAACGGTCGTGAGCCAATCGGGACGCGTCGTTCCCGGAAGCGGCGAGACAGCGCTCTTCATCTATCCGCCCTATGCCTTTCGCGCGGTGGACAAGCTGCTCACCAACTTCCACCTTCCCCGCTCCACGCTCCTGATGCTCGTCTGCGCATTCGGCGGATACGAGCACGTGATGCAGGCGTATCAAGAGGCCGTGAAGGGAAGGTACCGGTTCTACTCGTATGGTGATGCAATGGCGGTTCTTTGATTGCGGATTGCTGATCTCGGATTGCGGATTGCGTGTTGGATGGTTCATTCCACAATCCACAATCCGCGATCCGCAATAGCCACGATGTTCGAATTCACCGTCTCGGCTGACTGCGGCGCCGCCCGCGCCGGGTCCCTCTCCCTGCCCCACGGCCGGGTCGAGACCCCCTGCTTCATGCCGGTCGGCACTCAGGGCACGGTGCGCGCCCTCTCGCCCGCCGACCTGAAGGCGGTCGGCGCGGAGATCGTGCTCGGGAACACTTATCACCTGCACGTCCGTCCCGGCGAGGACGTCGTCGCCGAGCTCGGCGGGCTGCACGGGTTCATGGGGTGGGACCGGCCGCTGCTCACCGACTCGGGCGGGTTCCAGGTGTTCTCGCTCGAAGGGTTCCGTCGCGTCGATGACGACGGGGTGGAGTTCCAAAGCCACCTGGACGGCGCCCGGCGGCGGCTCACCCCCGAGCGGGCCACCGAAATTCAGTGGACCCTCGGCGCCGACATCGCGATGGCGTTCGATCACGTGGTGCCGGGTGGCGCGGACGAGACCGCCGCCCGCGACGCCATGGAGCGGACGCTCCATTGGCTGGAGC
>JBOHST010000316.1:0-9514 GCA_050733375.1 Gemmatimonadales bacterium | reverse complement strand
TGGGCGGTGCGGCGCCTCACGGTGATCCAGACCCGCTACATCCGGCTGTTCTACGGGGCGGCCGTCCTCAGGACACTGGAAGGGATGTAAGCAGGCGGCTAGCGAGTTCCGGCGTCCCCCGCGAACGTCTCCGTGCGCTCCTCGAGCGTCACGGTGGGGAGGCCGGCGATGCGCACCAGCGCCCGTTGCGCGCCGTGGGCCAGCGCCTGGCCGAAGTTCCCCCGTCCCGACACCGCCGGCGTGACATCCCCCTTCAACCAGCGCGTCAATTCCTCGAGATCGGTGTCGTTCAGCGTCGTCACGTCGAGGTGGGCCACCAGATAGAAGCGCCCGTCACCCCGAGCCTCGAGGGCGACGCGATAGGGGACGGCGAGCGCGGCGGCGAGATCCTCCGTGGTGGAGTGCCGGCTCACACCGCCGCCGGTGCGGATCAGGATGAACTCGTCGGCCAGCGGATCATGGCGGGCGACCGCGTCCCATTCCACTCCGGTCAGATAGCGATCGAACCACCCCGAGCGCTCGCGCCACAGCTCCAGCCGGAAGTGCAACCGCAGCGGGAAGCCTGAGCGCATCAGATCGGCGAACTGGCCGTCCTCGAGCAATCCGGTGGCCTGGACGCGGGCCACCCGCTCGACCCGCGCGACGGACAGCGCTGGCGCCTGCGGCGCGAGCCGCGGCGCCGCCGCTGCGACGAGGGCGAGCACCACGAAGAACGGTCGCACTGCTAGAAGCGGTGCTCCAGCCGTGCTGTCACCTGCAGCGCTTGGCCGGCCGTCACCGCTTTGGCCACGTACACGCCGAACCCGCCCCAGTCCACGCCCAGGCCGAGGTCGGCGATCCAGCTCTCGAGTTTCGGGAGCCGGCCGCTCGGTACCCGGCCGGACCCGCTGCCCACCAGCCATCCCTGGCCGGCGTTGCCGAACACCACGAAATCCGGCCCCCGCAGGAAGCGCGTCATGTATCCCAGCCCCTCACCCTCGCCCGTCTCGGGGTTGTAGCGGGTGCGCAGGGAGAGGTGGCCGCGCAACTCGACCTGGAGAGCGATCACCCGGTCACACGCCGCCGCGTTGGCACCGGCGAACTCGGGGGCCGCGGACAGAGCCTGGTTACACGCACTCTGGCGAAACCCATAGCCGGGGAGCGGCTCGGGCCCGCCAATCGAGAGCCGCCGCTGCAACGGCAGCGGGTCGCCGCCCGCCCATCCGCCCAGGACCAGCCGGAGATTCAGGCGATTCGCCCCCCCGATCCGGTTGTAGCGGCGCAGGTCGAGGAACGCGCGCGCGAAATCGTAGCGGCCGGCGAGCGCGGCCGTGTCTCGCAGCGCGGCCGGGACGCCGGTCGCGCTGCGGGCGTCGTTGCTGCGACTGAGGTCCAGCCACCCGCGCAAGAACCACCCGGACGTGAGGTTGTCCCGGTCGGAGCGCGAGTCGAGCGTGATGCTGGGGGTGAAGGTGGTGTAGTGGCCGTTGTCGATCGGCGGGTTGGGGCGCCAGGGACGTCCGGTGCGGAATAGCGTCCACGGGTCGCGCGCCCGCAGACTGCCCTGGCGCTCTCGCCGCACCTCGAATCCTAGCGCGATCGGCGCCTCCGCCTGCCAGCTGAGCCGCGCGGCGACGCCGTTGTTGCGGTAGTAGTCGCGGTAGTCGCGGCGTACCAGGAAGGCCTCCCACCCCACCTCGTTCGCGTGCAGTCCCCAGTCTTCGACCGGGGCCACGAGGTCAAACGCGCGCAGCGCGAGCGCGATGGGCCGCCGGTCTCCGACGCGCAGCTCGGCGCGCGCGTTGTACCCGAGGTCGCAGCATTCGCCGCTGATCGAGCGCGCGGTGCGGAGCACGCCCACGACGCCGGCGCGCAACCGCACGCTCTTTCCGAGGGCAACGTCCGCCGATGGTCCGGCGACGATCGGCAGGCCTTCGATCCGGTTGTAGGTGCCGCCCGTCGCGAGCACCAGGCTGGAGCGCGACTCGCCGCGCGCGAAGGTGTAGCGCGCCGACAGGCGCAGGCGGCGCCACAAGTCGGGCGCATGGACCAGGGTATCGCCGACCACCCGGTAGGGGAGCGGCTCCTCGAACACGCGCACCGTGCCGGCCACGGCGGCGCGCGGGCCGGTGACCCGGCCGCCGATCACCAGCAGGTCGCCCATGATCTCGGCCGTTGAATCGAGAACGGCGTTGCCGTTCAGGACGAGCAGCGAGCCGTCCACGCGCCCGCCCACGAGCGCCGGTCCATTGCGGATCGCCACGTCGCCGCGCCAGGCGTTGCCCGCCGGGAGGAGGACGCGGCCCACCAGGCGCGTCGTCGTGGCGGCGTTGTAGAAGCGCACGGCATCGTCCGTCACGCCGCGCGGTAGCTCGGGCGGGGTAAAGTGCAGGCCGGCGCTCTCGGGATGGATCACGATGGCCGTGTCCTGGGCGGCGAGCGGTCGCAGGACGGCGAGCGCCGCGCAGAGTAGCGAGAAAGCGCGCATGGTGGAGCTCAGTCCGAGAGGTGGCGCGGCGGCTCGAGGCCGAGGCGCCGCATCCGGCGATAGAGGTTGGCGCGGTCGGTGGAGAGGCGCCGGGCCGCGTCGGCGACGTTCCCCTTGGCGGCGCTGAGCGCGCCGGCGATCATCTGCCGCTCGTAGCGGTCGAGCGTCTCGGCGAGCGGCGCCTCCGGCCCGGTGGCGGCGTCGATCGGGCGCGGCCCCACGCCGTCGATCGGCAACACGCGGGTGACGTCGGTTGCCGTGATGGTGTCGGCCGCGGCGAGAATCGTGAGCCGCTCGACCAGGTTCGCCAGCTCACGCACGTTGCCCGGCCAGGCGTAGGCCACCAGCAGCTGCAGGGCGCCGCTGTCCACCGCCAGGGTGCGGCCGAGCCGGCCCGCCTGACGCGCCAGGAAATGGCGCACCAGCGGGGGCACGTCGTCGGCTCGCTCGCGCAACGGCAGGATGTGCACCGGCAGCACGTCGAGCCGGAACAGGAGATCGTCGCGGAATTTCCCTTCTCGGGTGGCGCGCGCGAGATCCTTGTTCGTCGCGGCGATTACGCGCACGTTCACCGAGATGGGCTTGTCGCCGCCGAGGCGTTCGATCACGCCCGTCTCGAGGACGCGTAACAACTTGGCCTGGGCTTCGAGTCCCAGGTCCCCCACCTCGTCGAGGAACAGCGTCCCCCCGTCGGCGAGCTCGAATCGTCCGAGCCGGCGGTCGGAGGCGCCCGTGAAGGAGCCTTTCTCGTGCCCGAACATTTCCGACTCGACCAGGTCCCGGGGGATCGCCGCGCTGTTCACGGTGACGAACGGACGGTCGGCGCGCAGGCTCTGGCGGTGGATGGCCGACGCCACCAGCTCCTTCCCGGTGCCGGACTCGCCGGTGATCAGGACGCGGGCGTCGGTGGGGGCGATGCGGGCGATCAGCGCGCGCAACTCGTCCATTGCGGTGCTGCCGCCGACCAGCGGATCGGCGTGGCCCAACGCCTCGTGCAGCCGGCGGTTCTCGGCGCGGGCCCGCGACAATTCCAACGCGCTGCGCACGGCCACCAGGAGCCCCTCGGGCGTGAGCGGCTTCTCGAGAAACTGAAACGCCCCGAGCTTGGTGGCGCGCACCGCGTCTGCCAGGGTTGCCTTGCCGCTCATCATCACGACCGGGACGTCGGGCAGCAGCTGTTTCAGCTGCTCGAGGGTCTGGAGGCCGTCCGGGCCGCCGGGCATCATCAGGTCGAGCATGATCGCGTCGGGGGGAGTGTCGCGCGCGGCGCGCACCGCTGCGGTGCCGTCGGCCGCCTCGGCCGTTTCGAATCCTTCGGTTTGCAGCAGCGCAGCCACCATCCGGCGGATGTTGGGCTCGTCGTCGACGAGCAGGACCCGCGGGCTCACGCGGGGAAGACCAGCGTGAACGTGGCCCCGCCCCCCGGCGTTTCGGACACGGCGATCGTCCCTTGGTGAGCGCCGACCGTCTGACGAACCAACGCCAGGCCCAGGCCGGTGCCGTCGGGTTTGGTGGTCACGTAGGGCTCGAATACGCGGGAGCGCAGCTCGGGCGGAATGCCGGCGCCGTGATCCGCGACGGTCACCACCATGCCGCGGCCTTCGCCCGCCACCGCCACGTCGATCGTGCCCCGGCCGCCCATCGCTTCCGCCGCATTGCGGAACAGATTGCTAAAGGCCCGCCGCAGCGGCTCGTAGTGCCCCTGGATGGTGCGTCGTCCCCCATTCGCGGTTACCCGTACGTCGATGCCCTCGGGCACCGCGCTGTGGCCCAGCTCGAGCAGCAGCTCCACCACATCCACTTCGCTCGTCGGTCCTTCCGGGAGCAGGCCGAAGTCGGCGAAATCGCGAGCGAGTCGCTCCAAGCGATCGGTTTCGGCACTCAGGACTTCTATGGCGATAGTCGTCCGTTCCGGGGCGGCCGCGATCCGCTGCAGCTGGTCCACGGCAATGCGCATCGACGTCAAGGGATTCTTGATTTCGTGGGCCACGCGCCGGGCGACTTCTCGGAACGCGCGCAGGCGCTCGGCTTCGAGCTCCTGGGCGCGGGCCGTGTCGAGGGTCCCAGCCATGTCGCGCAACGCGAGTCGCAACGAGGCGAACTCGGGTGCGCCGCGCAGCTCGCCCTCCGGCAGCGGCTCGTGCTGGCGGATCAGCCGCGTCCAGCCGACCAATTCGTCGATCGGCCGGGACAGCTGCCGCGAGAGATGCCCCGCCACCCGGACCGCCGCAAACAGGACCAGGGCGCCGAGGATGATCACCACGATCGCCAGTCCCGCCGTGTAGTAGCGCATGTAGCGGTCGGCGCGACGGGCGAAGCTCACCCCGCGGGAAACGGCGTCCAGGTGTTCGCGCACCGCCGCGCGCGCCAGGGGGGAAAGCCGGGTCGTGTCGATTTGCTCGAGCATGCCGCGCGCCGATGTCGCCACTTCCTCGAGCGAAGCGCGAGCGCCGGCCGTGGGCCCGAAGGTCCGCACCGTCAGCACCCACCCGACCACGGCGAGTCCCGTGGGGACCGCGGCCATCAGGACCAGGACGACGAAGATCCGGCGCCGAAAGGGAAGGGCCATATCTTGGTGCAATCTATGGTCTTCGACAGGGTGTAACAAACGGACACAGAAAAGCGCTATCAGCCGTCAAGTTTCAGCCATCAGCAGGACGGCTCGGTAGACAGCGGAGGCGGCCGATGAAAAGCCATACGCACTACGTCTGGTTCAACACGACGCAGCGGCAAGAGATCATCGACATCACCGATACCGTCGCCGACCAGGTGCGGGCCAGCGCGGTGCAGGAGGGAATGGTGCTCGTCTCGGCGATGCACATTTCCGCCTCGGTGTTCGTGAACGATCACGAATCCGGCCTGTGGCACGACATTCTCCAGTGGCTCGATGGGACCATCGCGCCGTGGGATCCCGGACGCTACCGGCACAACGAGACCGGGGAAGACAACGCGGCGGCCCATCTGCGCAGCCTGACCGTTGGCCATGAAGTGATCGTCCCGATCACCAAAGGAACATTGGATTTCGGTCCGTGGCAGCGCGTGTTTTACGGGGAGTGGGATGGGCAGCGCAAGAAGCGGGTGATCATCAAAGTATTGGGAGAATAGCCCCACACCTTCCCCTTTCGGTGCAAGTCGTTTAGAATCAATGGTTCCCGATGGAGTCCGGGAATCGGTCCCGGCGGGTCACCGAGTGGCCCCGGCATCGAAGCGCGGAACACGTTCCGCAGCCCTCGAGCCGGCCAACCACTGGCGCTTACCCCCGGTCACCCTCCGGACTCACCTCGCCACCGTCGCCGGTCGACGTGGTCCGTCATCCCCATGCAAGTGGGAGCGGCCATGCCACCGCCAATCGGGCGGTGGGGCGCAGCACCGGACGACGCACAACCCGCGCTTGGCGCGATCGCGTCGCCGACCACATCTCGAGATTCCGCCGAATGCGCGAGGCCCTGTTCCGTCGATCGGGAGCGGAACACGGCCCACGAAGCGCGCACGGAGCGAGAGTCAGGAGTCAAAACACAGTCACATGACTACTCAACCGCCGGCGCATCTTGCCCGGCCAGCGTACAAAGAACCTCCCACCCACGCTCCCAACGCAGCGCTGCTCATCGACTTCGACAACGTCACCATGGGGATTCGTTCGGATCTTCAGACGGAGCTGAAGCGCTTGCTGTCGTCGGACCTCATCAAGGGGAAGGTGGCAGTACAGCGCGCCTATGCCGACTGGCGGCGCTATCCGCAGTACGTGGCACCCCTCACCGCGTCGTCCATCGACATGATCTGGGCGCCCGCGTACGGCGCCACCAAAAAGAACGCGACCGACATCCGCCTCGCGGTCGATGCGCTCGAGCTGGTCTTCACGCGACCGGAGATCGGCACCTTCATCCTGCTCTCGGGAGATTCGGATTTCTCCTCCCTGGTCATCAAGCTGAAGGAGTACGGCAAGTACGTCATCGGCGTGGGGATTCGGGAGTCGTCGTCCGACCTCCTGATCCAAAACTGCGATGAGTACTTCTCCTACAACGAGCTCGCGGGCCTCACGAAGGAGAGTGATGTCGAGCACGTGCGGCACGATCCGTGGGAGCTGGTGGTCGAGGCCGTCAAGCAGATGACCGCCCACAATGACGTGATGCGTTCCGATCGCCTGAAGCAGGTGATGCAGGAGATCGACCCGGCGTTCGACGAGAAGGACTCGGGGTTTTCGCGCTTCAGCAAGTTCGTGCAGGAGGCGGCGCACCGCGGTCTGCTCAGCACCGTGCTGCTCGACAACGGGCAGTACGAGGTCGCGCTTGGGCCGCGGGCCGAAGGGGCCCCGGCCACGCCCGTCACGGGCCGCCGCGAAGCGGCGGGCTCCAGCGCCGCGGCCCCCAAGGCCGAGACACCCACGCCCGCGCCGCGCGCTCGCAAGGGCTCGCTCATGGGCGACGCGTTCGGCTTGCTCAAACAGGCCCTCGGCCGAATGGGCGGGGAGCAGCCGGTGAGCGCCGAAGTGGTGCGTGAGGCGATGAATGAGCTCGCCCCCGAGGGCACCAAACGGGTCGAGCCGCGCAGCATGCCTAAGCTGTTGCGCCAGGCGCACGATGCGGAGCTGATCGACCTGACCCGGGACGAGGAGGGCGCGTACGCCGTCCGCGTGCGTCAGGACGACGGCAGCGCGGAGCCGCCGCCGTTGCCGCCCGCCCTCCGCGCGCCGGTCGCGCGGTCCAGCGAGCCGGAGGAGGAGGAGCCGCCGATGCCGACGTCCTCGGCGCCGCCGCCCCCGTACTCGCAACCGTCGAGCTCCGGGGGTGTCCCGGTGCGCAGCGCGCGCTTCCGTCGCGGTTCGCGGGGGCCCCGACCGGTCGCGCCCGGCGTGCCCAAAGTGGGGGTCGTCGACGTCGATCCCAATTTCCGTTCGCGAGTCGAGCAAATGCCTCCGCGACAGTCCGGGCCGACGGTGTCCGAGCCGCCGGTGCATGCGGGTGGACGCGATGACGAGCGTCCGCGACGCGAACGGGGAGAACGCGGTGGACGCGGCCGGGGCGGCCGTGGTGGACGGGGTGGGCGAGGCCGTACCGGCGGCGAAGGCCGCGAGGGACACGAAGGCCGGGGGGGCGCGGACATGAACGATCGTCCGTCCCGCGGGTATCGCGGAGGTCGGGGTCGTGGAGGCAGAGGGCGGGGGGAGCGCAACGGCGAGGAGCGAGGCGAGCCGATGGCGGCCCGTCCGGTCGCTCCTCCGCCCCAGTCGGCGCCGAGCCCCGCGCCCACGCCCAGGCCATCAACGCCTGCGCCCAAGGAGGAAGGCGGCTCGTTCTGGACGAAGGTCAAACGCGGACTGATCGGCGGGGAGTGAGGCCCACCGCCCCGCCGCTCGCCGCCGTTTTCTACGCGCGACCGACTGCCGAGGTCGCGCGTCGGCTTTTGGGGCATTTCCTCGTGAGTGACGTCGGCGGGCGGCGCACGGTGGGCCGCATCGTGGAAACGGAGGCGTATGTTGGCCCCCACGACCCGGCCTGCCATGCCTTTGGGCGGCGGCGCACCCCGCGCACCGAAATGCTGTATGGCCCGCCCGGCACCGCCTACGTGTACTTCACCTACGGCATGCACTGGTGTCTCAACGCCGTCACCGAGCGCCGCGATTACCCGGCTGCGGTGCTGATTCGCGCGCTCGAGCCGCTCGAGGGGCTTGCGGTGATGCGCCGGCGTCGCGGCGACGTGGCGGACCGCGCGCTGTGCGCCGGACCGGCCCGGTTGTGCGAGGCGCTCGGCATCACGGAGGACGAGAACGGCACGTCGCTGGTGCGGGGCGCGGTGCAGATCCGGCGCGACCGCGGGCGACGCCCGCCCGTCGTCGTCACGTCACGGATTGGCGTCACCCGCGGGTCTGACTGGCCACTGCGCTTCGTGATTCAGGGCTCTCCCTGGGCGTCGCGATAGGAAAAACACGATGGGGGGGCACGATTCCCGCGCCCCCCCGTTTCTGCGCCGAGCTCCGATGTCGTCCGTCAGTGTGCCGTGCTGACGTCTTCCTTGGAGGTCCCCAGCGAATACCGGATGCCGCCCTGAATCGTGTGCGTCGATCCCGAGATCAGGAACCCCTGGGCGGCCGAGGTGAGCATGTACTGCCCGTACACCGCCATCTTCCCGATGTTGATTTGCATCCCTCCCAGGATCCAGGCAAATCCCTTGCTGCCCGCGTCATCGACAGCGGCCTGCGCCACCGCCTGTTCGTTCGCGTTGGCGCACGCGGAATTGGGGGAGAGGCCGCTGCAGTCCACCGTGGCGTCCTGCACCGTCATGATCGCGAAGCCCCCGCCGACGAACGGCTCGATGCGCTTCTGGAGGGGGAACGCGAGGACCCCCGCAAAAAGACGACGCACCTGGCCGAAGGTGGCATCGCGCAAGCCGGTAGCCGAATTCGCGTCGAACACCGTCGCCCGGCTGTCGGACAGGAAAAAGGCCTGCTCGGCGCCGACGTAGAGCGCCGTCCGCTTTCCGGTGATCAGCCAGTGCGCCCCGATGATGGGGTCGAAGAAGTATCCCTGCGCGTTGGTTTGGTACAGGAAGCCGCCCGCCTGAGCTCCCCAATACCACCGGTTGTTACGGTCGGTATTCTGCTGCGCGGTCGCCGGTCGGGCGACCAAGGCCACGCCGAGCGCGCTCAGCGCAAGACAGGACAACAGCTTCATCGCAATCCTCCACGGTTTACAGGGTGGCCCAGGGGTCACCCGTGGACCCACAAAATAGGGACCCTGACCGTGGGGTCAAGGCTAGGCCTTTGCCACAGTTCCGTTTAAGCAGTGGAAGCGCGAAACTACTTGAGGTCGACCAAGCAGAACCGAATATACGCCGAAAGTAAGTGTCGTTAGTGTTTGTATGATGTTGTGATAGTGGGCTAGATCAATTTGAGTCGTTGGCCGACGGTTTTGAAGGCACGCAGGGCGAAGTCGAGGTCGTCACGGGTGTGGGTGGCCGACAATTGGCAACGCACTCGCGCGTGTCCCTGGGGCACTACCGGATACCCGAAGCCGGTGACGAACACTCCTTCAGCCAACAGCAGTTCGCTCA
>JBOHST010000315.1:0-7916 GCA_050733375.1 Gemmatimonadales bacterium | reverse complement strand
CATGATCTCGAACTTCACGCCGCCGAGCGGCGCCCCGCGGTCGGTGCGCGCATTCCAGCCCGGCGGCATGGTCCCACCGCCCGCGACGGTGCGATCGGGGTCGGCTTGCGCCGCCGCGCCGGCGATGCCGCAGAGGGAGAGGATCGTGAGGACAAGCGCCTGACGGGGCCTGGTGGTCATGGTGGTACCTCGCGGAACGGGGTAGAGACCTGGAGCGATACACGAGTCGTGCGCGTACTTTGGAGATCTAAGTGACCCAGCCACAGCGTCTCAGTCAAGAGGAGGAGCGCTCGCTGCTTGCACGGCTGCACGCGCGCGAGGAGTCGGCCCTGGCGGAGCTGTACGATCACCTTGCGCCCTGGGTCCTGGGGGTCGCCTATCGGATCTTGCGGGACACGGACGAGGCCGAGGAAGTGTTGAGTGACGTGTTCCTGCAGGTGTGGTCACGAATTCACCAGCACGATGCGCGGCGCGGGCCGCTCGTCCCATGGGTGCTGTCGATCGCCCGCAACCGCGCCCTCGATGGGCTGCGCCGGCGCCGGCGCTGGTGGCGCAAGGCCGAGCGCTCGCGCGAGACCGTCGAATGGGACGTGGTCCTCGAGCCCGACCCCGCGGAGGCGTCGGTGCCCGGATGGCCGGTGCATCGTGCAGTGCACCAGGCGCTCGCGGCTCTGCCGCCGGAGCAGCGACGGGTCGTGCTGCTCGCGTACTTCGAAGGGTTGTCGCATATGGAAATCGCCGGGCGCACCGGCGACCCGCTGGGCACGGTGAAAACGCGCCTGCGCTTGGCGCAAGCAAAGCTGACGGAGAGCCTGGAGCACCTCAAGGACTGGATGCGATGAGCGACTGGATCGGCATGACCCCTGCGCCGCGGGCACCGCGGCCGGAGCTCAAGCAGCGAGTCTTGGAGCGCGCGCTCGCCGCGCGACCGTGGTCGCCGTGGGCCATCGCGGCGGCCGCGGTGCTGGTACTCGCCGTGGGGGCGTCCGGTGTTCTGTGGCGTCGAGGCACCAGGCTCGAAGAGCGACTGACGGCGACCCGGGACACCCTGGACCTGCTGCGAGGGCCGGGGACGCGCGTCGTCACGATCCCGGTCGCGACGGGGACTCGCGTCGGCGTGCTCACGATTTTCGCCGATACCGTTGCCCACCGCTGGCTCGTCACCTGCCACAACTTCGCACCAAACGCGCCGGATCAGGCCTACCAGCTGTGGTTTGTCACCGAGCGGGGCATGCGCAGCGCCGCGCTCATGGTCATGGACCACGACGCGCCGATGATTGCGGCCCTGGACATGCCGTCGGACGCCGGCACCGTAATGGGAGTGGCGATGAGCGTCGAGGGGAAATCAGGTTCGCGCGAGCCGAGCGGACCGATGCTGTTTCACGTCGACCTCTAAGGGCGGCGCCGCCCGCCGTTCATCGTCCGCCGGCCAGCTCGTGCACCGTCACGAGGTCCAGAATCTTGAGCTTCCGCTTTCCCATTGGAAGCGTAATGGCCACCGTCGTCCCGATCTTTCCGCCCAGCAGCGCCTTGCCAAGCGGCGAGGCCATCGAGACCGGCATTTCACCTCTCGTGTTGTCATCCGCCTCGATGAACTCACCGAGCGTCAACGCGTAGGTCTCCTTTTGTTTCGTCGCCAGGTCCTGGACCGTCACCCGAGAGCCGAAACCGACCCGGTCTCGCGGGATGTCCTTCTCAGACACGTCGGAGAGCTTGGAGAGCCGCAAGCGTAAGTGATGCACGCGCGCCTGGGCGAACTGCTGTCGCTCGAGCGCGGCCTTGTACTCGGAGTTCTCCCGCAGGTCTCCATGGGCGCGAGCCTTCTCGATCTCCTTCGGCAGAACGAAGTTGATCTCGTTATTGAGGCGCTCGACTTCGGCCTGGAGCCTGGCCTTCAGTTCGTTGAGCATGGGAGCAATTGGAAGTTGGACAGTATAGCCTACTGGTGGCCCATCCGCTTCCCCGGCGAGATTTCACGTTCCTGTGGATCCTGTCCTCGAGCTCTCGAAGCCTCGCATCACCCAGCTCGTGGTGCTCACCGCCGCGGCCGGCTACTACCTCGGCTCGCAGGGGGCGTTCCGGCTCGGCGTGTTCGCCGCCACCCTGGTCGGAACGGCGCTCGTCGCGGCCGGGACGAACGCGTTCAACATGGTTCGGGAGCGGGACGTCGACGCACAGATGCAACGTACACGGAATCGCCCGCTCCCGGCGGGACGCGTGTCGCCGCGCGCGGCGATCATCTTCGCTGCCGCCGCGGCCACGGCGGGGATCGGGCTGCTCGCGTGGCGTGCCAATTTGGTCACAGCCGCGCTCGCAACCCTCACGCTTGTGAGCTATGTCTGGTTCTACACGTCGCTCAAGCGGCGCAGCACGCTGAACACGCTCGTGGGCGCTGTGCCGGGCGCGCTCCCCGTACTGGGCGGTTGGACGGCGGCGGGCGGGCGACTCGACGCCCCGGCGTTCGCGCTGTTCTGGACATTGTTTCTGTGGCAGCTCCCCCATTTCCTCGCCCTCGCGTGGATGTACCGCGAGGATTACCGCACGGCGCAACTCCGGATGCTGTCGGTTGAGGACGCCAGCGGCCAACGCACCGCGCAGATGGCGCTGCTTTACGCCCTGGCGTTGCTGCCGGTGAGTCTGTTGCCCACCATGCTCGGGGTCACCGGCAGCGTGTATTTCTTCGGCGCGCTGGTGCTCGGCATCGCGTACGCCGCCGCCGGGGTGCTGATGCTCCTCGACGCAAACAAGCGCGCGTGGCTCGTCTTCCTCGTTTCGATCATCTACCTGCCGGCGTTGCTCACGCTCGCGGTGCTCGACAAGGTGCGGGCGTAGCCATGCGCATCCCAGGGCGAGCGTTCCCATTCGCCATGCTCGTGGCCCTCACCGCGGGGCTCGCGTGCCGCCCGGGCACGCGGAGCACCGCGCCGGTCACGGCGACGATACCGGCTCTCGAGCCGCAGGTGAGTGGTACCATGGCGTTGCTCCAGGCGGTGAGCGCGCCGAGCGAGCGGGTCGCTTGGGTGAGCGGCCATGCGGCGGCGGTACTGCGCACGACGAACGGCGGCGAATCGTGGGAGGGCCTCTCGGTGCCGGGTGCGGCGGCGGACTCGCTCCAGTTCCGGGACGTCCACGCCGTCGATGCAAACGTGGCTTACCTCCTCGCCGCTGGGCCCGGCGCCCGCTCGCGGATTTACAGGACGACAGACGGGGGGCGCAGCTGGCTGCGGCAGTTCACCAACAGCGACTCGAGCGCGTTCTACGACTGTTTCGCGTTCTGGGACGCCGGCCGCGGGGTAGCGTTCAGCGATGCGGTGGCGGGACGGTTCATCGTGCGAGTCACCGAGGATGGCGGAACACACTGGACCCCCGTTCCCGAAGCAGCGTTACCGCCGGCGCTGGCGGGGGAGGGCGCGTTCGCGGCGAGCGGAACGTGCGTCGTGACTCTGGCCGAACGATTTGCCTGGATCGGGACCGGGGCGTCCGACACCGCCCGCGTCCTCGCCACGTCGGATGGGGGTCGCAGCTGGCGCATCGTCGCCACCCCCGTCGTGGGCGGCAGCTCCGCCGGTATCGCCGCGCTCGCGTTCCACGACACCCTGCATGGAATGGCGCTGGGTGGGAAGCTCGGCAGTCCCGCCGAACGGAGCGACAACGTTGCCGTCACGGTGGACGGCGGCCACACCTGGCGACTCGCCGGCCGGCCGACGTTCCCGGGTGCGGTTTATGGCGCGACGGCGGTGCCCGGCCGTGCTGGGAGGACGGTCGCGGTGGGACCGAAAGGGCTCGACTACTCAGGCGACGGCGGAGCCAGCTGGACGAGCTTGGATACGCTGGCGTACTGGAGCGTGGGGTTCGCGTCGTCCCGGATTGGATGGGCGGTCGGACCGGGCGGGCGCATCGTGAAGCTCCGGCTGCCGTAGCGCCGCCCCGGGCTCGGCGCCGATAGCCTAGTCCGAGCTGAGCTGCGCCAGGAGCTTGGCCTCAGCCACGACCCGCTCCACGGTGAGCCCCAGTTCCTTGTAGATCCGCTGATACGGTGACGAGGCGCCGAACCGCTCGATCCCAATGATCGCCCCGCGGTCGCCCACCCAGCGGTACCACGGCTGCGGCGCCGCCGCTTCGATGGCCACGCGATGCGGCACGGAGGGTGGCAGGACGCTGTCGCGGTAGTCCCGTGGTTGCGCGGCGAAGTATTCGAGGCACGGCATGCTGACCACGCGCGCCGCAACGCCATCCATCAGCAACCGTTCGTACGCGCTCAATGCGATCTCGACTTCCGAGCCGGTCGCGAGCAGCAGTACGTGCGGCTCCCCACCCGGCGCGTCGGCGAGGATATAGGCGCCGCGGTGCAGTCCGGCAGCCGCGGCGAATTTCGTGCGATCGATGACCGACACCTTCTGCCGCGTGAGCACCAGCGCCACAGGACCGTGCTCGTGCCTGATGGCGGCCCGCCACGCCTCGGCGGTTTCGTTCGGATCCGCCGGCCGGATCACCGTCATGTTGGGGATCGCGCGCAGCGCGGCAAGCTGCTCGATCGGCTGATGCGTGGGGCCGTCCTCCCCCAAGCCGATGGAGTCATGCGTGAAGACGTAGATCACCTTGAGGTGCGTGAGGGCGGCGAGACGGATCGCCGGCCGCATGTAGTCGGAGAAAATGAGAAACGTGCCGCCGAACGGGATGAAACCGCCGTGGTAGGCGAGGCCGTTCAGCACCGATCCCATGGCATGCTCGCGCACGCCGAAGCGGAAATTGCGGGCCGCAGAGTGTCCCGCGGCGAAGTCCCCCGCACCCTTGATCTGCGTGTTGTTCGATCCGGTGAGGTCCGCCGATCCGCCGATCAACTCTGGAAGCCTTGGGGCGATGGCGTTTAGCGCCTTGCCCGACGCGGCGCGCGTGGCGCTTGCGTCCTTGGGAGCGAACGTGGGCAGCTCCGCGTCCCAACCGTCGGGGCGCCTGCCCGCCAGGCGGCGCTCCAGCTCGGCCGCGAGCTCGGGGACCGCCCGGCGGTACGCTTCCCAGCGCGCGCGCCATTCGGCGTGGAGCCGAGCGCCGCGCTCTCGCGCTCGACGCCACTGCTCCAGGGCGTCCTCAGGGACATAAAACGGCTCAAGCGACGGCCAGCCGAGGTGCTGTTTGGTCAGCCTGACCTCTTCGGCGCCGAGCGGCGCACCGTGCGCGTCGGCGGTGTCCTGTTTGTTCGGGCTGCCGTAGGCGATGTGGGTGCGCAGTATGATGAGCGAAGGGCGGTCGACGACCGCCTGGGCGCTTCGGATCGCCGCGTCGATCGCGTCCGTGTCGTTTCCGTCGGCCACGTGCTGCACGTGCCAGCCGTAGGCGGCGAACCGTTTCGCGGTGTCGTCGGATAACGCCAGGGCGGTGTCGCCATCGATCGTGATATGATTGTCGTCGTAGAACCCAATCAGCTTGCCGAGCTTCAGATGACCGGCGAGCGAGCCGGCCTCGTGGCTGATCCCCTCCATGAGATCGCCGTCGGAGGCGATGAAGTAGGTGTGGTGGTCCACGATCGGATGGCCGGGCCGGTTGAACAGCGCCGCGAGGTGCGCCTCGGCGATCGCCATTCCCACCGCATTCCCGACCCCCTGACCGAGGGGCCCGGTGGTGGTCTCGACCCCGGGTGTCACCCCGTGCTCCACGTGCCCCGGCGTGCGGCTGCCCCACTGGCGGAACTGTTTGATATCCTCGAGTGAGAGGTCGAACCCCGTGAGATACAGCGTCGCGTACACCAACATGCACGCGTGGCCGCACGACAGCACCACGCGGTCGCGGTCGGGCCAGGCGGGGTCGGCAGGGTCGACGCGGAGATGGCGTTGCCACAGCACCCAGGCAAGCGGCGCGAGCGCCATAGCCGTGCCGGGGTGACCGCTGTCCGCTTGCTGCACGGCATCCATGGCAAGCGTGCGAACCGTGTTGATGCAGATTTGATCTAGGGCGGTGGCGGTCACCGTCCGAGTATCGGTCATGCGGGGCTCGGTACCCCCCGGGCGAGGGCCGGCACGTGAATCAGAAAATTCCCGACCTGGCGGCTTCCCACAGGCGCAGGAGACGGTCGAATCCGTTCACGAGCAGGTCGACCTGCTGGGGGCTGGGCGTGGCGCGGGCAGCGATCTTGAGCTCTTCGGCGACCGCCGGCATTTCGCGTCGCCCCTGTTTGGTCGCCTCCACCACAATCTGTTCCAGGATCTCGAGCACGCGTCGGCGGACGCCCGCGTCGTCGGGGACCTGCCAGAGATAGTCGGCGGACTGCTTCCCCTCGATGCAGAGAGCGCCTAGTGCATCGGGTGGCGGTGATTGCTTGCGGCGGGAAGATTGTGGATCGCCCATACGTGGCCGTAATGTAATCCCGTTTGGGGTAATAGGCGCCATGATTGCCTCCGCTTCCACCCCCGCCTAGTTTGCGAGCCTATGTTCCACTTTTTCGTGGTTGTCGCTGCCCTGCAGCAGCCGGTCGTCGTGCCGCCTGAGGCCGGGGAGGTGCACCTCCGGAACGTGCGCCAGCTCACCTTCGGCGGACAGAACGCCGAGGCCTATTTCTCGAGCTCGGGAAGCCAGCTGATCTTCCAACGCACCCCGGGGGACACGGGGTGCGACCAGCAGTACATCATGAACCGCGACGGCACGGGTCTGCACCGGGTGTCGAGCGGACGGGGTCGAACGACGTGCGGCTATTTCTACGCGCAGGACGCCCGCATCCTCTACGCGAGCACGGCGCACCTGGGGCCCGCCTGCCCACCGCGGCCCGATTATTCGCGCGGCTACGTCTGGGCTCTGTACGACTACGACATCTACGTGGCCGATTCGAGTGGGGGGAACGCGGCGCGCCTCACCGACAATCCGGGCTATGATGCCGAGGGCACACTGTCGCCAGACGGTCAGACGATCGTATTCACGTCGCTGCGTAACGGCGATCTGGACATCTACACCATGCGCACCGACGGGACGCAGCTGAAGCGGCTCACCCACACGCTGGGATACGACGGCGGACCGTTCTTCTCGCCGGACGGGAAGCTGATCGTGTACCGCGGCTCCCACCCCGCCACGGCGGCCGACAGCGCGGAGTACCGCACCCTCCTGGACCAGCACCAGGTGCGTCCCACGAGGATGGACATCTGGGTGATGAACGCCGACGGCTCGAATCAGCGGCAGGTCACGACCCTCCCCGGGGCGAGTTTCGCTCCGTACGTCACGCCGGATGGCCGACGCATCATCTTCGCGTCCAACTACCAGAACCCGCGCTCCCGCAATTTCGACCTGTTTCTCGTCAACCTCGACGGCTCGGGCCTCGAGCCGGTGACCACGAGCCCGGAGTTCGACGCGTTCCCCATGTTCTCCCCCGACGGCCGGCAGCTCGTCTGGGCCTCGAACCGCCACGGCGCGGTCCAAGGGGAAACGAATATCTTCATCGCGGACTGGGTCGAGCGGCCGTGAGCATGAAGGAAAAGCTGGTCGCCGAAGCCCGGAGCTGGGGCAAGGCGGCGGCGGTCGCCCTCGTGATCTGGATGGTGCTGCGATCCTACGTCGTGGAGGCGTTTCGCATCCCCTCACCCAGCATGGAAAACACGCTGCTTGTCGGTGACTTCCTCTTCGTCGATAAAACGGGGTACGGGGGCCAGTTCCAGATCCCGCTGACCGGCGTCCGGTTCGGCCGACTGCCGGGCTATGCCGAGCCCAAGCGCGACGGGATCGTGATCTTCCGGTCCGTCGAAGATTCGACGCCCAACCTCGACGTCGTGAAGCGGCTGCTGGGTGTCGCCGGCGATACGCTCCAGATGGTAAATGACACCCTGATCCGCAACGGCCAACGGCTTGACGAGCCGTATGCCCTGCACCTCGCAGACGGCGCCGGCCAGACTCCGACGTCGGATCTAGACCGGATGCGCGCCCGCCAGCTCCCCCAC
>JBOHST010000314.1:0-3945 GCA_050733375.1 Gemmatimonadales bacterium | reverse complement strand
ATCGATCCCCTTGCCGACGAAGTCCCCGGCTCGTTGCCGGAGGACCAGCTGCAGGGCGGTGAGGGAATCTCCGGTGCATTGTTCGAGCCGGCCCACCCACGCTTCCAACAAGGGGGCCTTCACGACCTCGTCCACCACCGCGTAGCCGAGCGCCGCCTTATTCGGGAAGTGGTGGTACAGCGCGCCCTTCGTCACCCCCGCCTTGGTCAGGATCGTGTCCAGGCTCGCGGCCTGGAACCCGCGCCGATAGATCTCCTCGAACGCCGCATGGAGCAGCTTTTCGCGTGTAACGTCGGGCTCCCGCACGCGGCGCTTCGCGGGTCGCTTCGCCATGTCTCTCCTCGATAAGAACGCGTCGTCCACACCAACCGGTATGTAGCGGCTGCCGGGCGGGGTTGGCAACCGACCCTTGACAGCCCACCGTCAATATAATACATACCTACCGGTCGGTACTGAGTGAACGCCGCAGCGACACGAGAACGACGCGTGTCAACTTTGCGCATCCTCGCAACCGGAGCACGCTCGCTCGCGTATGCCAACACCTTGGTATGGTTCGACTTCCCGCAGTGCGTCAAGGCGCTTGCGAAGCTCAGTAGGTTCGGTATATCTTCGGGTCCCCATGACCGCGAACACGCCCCTGCCGACGACGCAACCGGAAGCAACCGGAAGGCCTGACGCGCCACAGCTGAAGCCGACGGTCTTCATCGCGGCCGTGCCCGAGCTCGCGGCCGCACCCCTACGACCCGTCATTGTCTATTTGGTCCGTCCCCGTTCGACGAATACCAGAGCCAGTTGGATGCGACCGTGCCACGCCTGAGTCTGACCAGCTAAGGAGACCGAGATGCATTTCGCCGAGACGTTTATTCGCCGACCGGTGCTGTCCAGCGTGGTGAGCGCGGGACTGGTGTTGGTGGGCGCCATCGGGTACAGCCGCCTGCCGGTGCGGGAGTTTCCCGACGCAGACCCGCCGGTCGTCTCCGTCACGGTGGTGCTGCCGGGCGCGAGCCCACAGGTGATCGAGTCGGCTGTGACCGACGTGCTCGAGGAGGAGCTGTCGAGCGTGGAAGGCCTGCGCACGATGACCAGCGCGAGCCAGGAGCAGCTGAGTCGCATCACGCTGGAGTTCACGCTGGACCGCGAGATCGAAGCCGCCGCGCAGGATGTGCGCGACAAGGTCTCCCGCGTGCGCGGGCTGCTGCCGGAGGATATCGAGGAGCCGGTGGTCGCGAAGGAAGACGCCGACGCCTTCCCGATCATGTTCCTCGCCCTGACGTCCAAGAGCTACGGGTTGATGGAGCTGTCGGACATCGCCGACCGCGAGCTCAAGCCGCGGCTGCAAACCATTCCCGGCGTTTCGGGCGCGCCCATCTTCGGTGAGCGACGCTTCGCCATGCGGGTGTGGCTCTCGCCGCGGGAGCTGGCAGCGCGCGGGCTCACGGCCCAGGATGTGGAGCAGGCGATCCAGACCCGGAGCGTGGAGATCCCGGCGGGGCGGATCGAGTCGGACCGCCGTGAGTTCTCGGTGCGCTACCTGGGCGAGATGCGCACACCGGAAGAGTTCGCCGATTTGACGGTGTCGAACTCCGGGGCGCAGCTCGTCAAGCTCGGCGACGTGGCGCGGGTAGCGCCCGGCCCCGAGGACGAGCGGTCGGTGACGCGCTATTCCCAGCAGCCCGGGATCTTCGTCGGGGTGGTGCGGCAGTCGAAGGCGAACGTGCTCGAGGTGGCCGAGGCGGTGCACGCCGAGCTCCCCGCGGTGCAGCGCGCGCTTCCGGCCGGCGTCGAGCTCAACATGGCGTACGATGGGTCCGTGTTCGTCCAGCGCTCGATCCAGGAAGCGAGGGAGACACTGGTGATCACGGCCGTCCTGGTGATCGTCATCATCTTCCTGTTCCTGCGCACGCTGCGGGCCACGGTCATCCCGGCGCTGGCCATCCCGGTGTCCATCGTCGCGACCTTCGCGGTGCTGGCAGCCCTCGGCTTTTCGGTGAACTCGCTGACGCTGCTCGGGCTCATCCTGGCGATCGGCATCGTGGTGGACGACGCGATCATCGTGATGGAGAACGCCTACCGGCATCAGGAAGAGCTGGGCAAAGACCCACAAACGGCCGCGATCGACGGGACGCGGGAGATCACCACCGCCGTGGTCGCCACCACGATCGCGCTGGTCGCCGTGTTCTCTCCGTTGCTGTTCCTCACCGGCGCCACGGGCCGGCTGTTTACCGAGTTTGGCGTGGCGGTGGGGGGCGCGGTGCTCGTGTCGGGTGTGGTGGCCCTCACGCTGACGCCGATGCTGTCGGCCAAGATCCTGCGGGTGTCGCGACGCGCGTCCCGCTTCGACCACGCCGTCGGAGCCGCGCTCGACGCCATCACGGCGCGCTACGGGCGCACCCTGGCGCGGGCGCTGCGGCGTCCCTTCGTGGTGATCGCCGGCGGCGCGGGGCTCAGCGTGGCTGCGGTGGCGCTGTTCTTCGCCCTCGAGCGCGAGTTCGTCCCGCCCGACGACCGCGGCTTCTTCTTTACGTTCGTGGTGGCGCCCGAAGGCGCCACGGTGGAGTACACGGACGGGTACGTGCGCCAGCTGGAAGCGATCATCCATCGCACCAAGGACGTCCGGTCGTCGTTCGCCGTCGTCGGCTTCGACGGCCCGCCCAGCGCCGGCATCGTAGGGCCGATTCTGGAGGACTGGGACAAGCGCGATCGCTCGGCGCAGGACATCATCAACGAGGTGCAGCCGCAGTTCTTCTTCGGCGTGCCCGGGGTGTTCGCCTTCGCGATCAACCCCCCGGCATTCGGGGGCTTCAACCCTCCGGTGCAGTTCGTGGTGCGGAACCGCGACTTCGACGCGCTCGTGGACGGCATGGACTCGTTGGTCGCGCGCGCCTCCCGGATCCCGGGGCTGCTCAACGTGGATACGGACCTGCGCGTGACCAAGCCGGAGTTGGTGGTCACCCTGGATCGAGACCGCGCCGAGGACCTGGGCGTCCCGGCGCGCGACGTGGCGCTGACGCTGCAGACGCTGCTCGGCGGGCGCGATGTGTCGCGCTTCACGTCGGACAATAAGCTGTACGACGTGATCCTGCGGCTCGATCCCGCCGAGCGGGCCACACCCTCCGATATCAGCGGTCTCGAGGTGCGGGGCCGCGACGGCAACCTGGTGGCGCTCGACGCCGTGACGCGGACGGAAGAGCGCGTCGGGCCGCGGCAGCTCAATCATCACAACCGCGTGCGGTCGTTCACCCTCTCGGGCAGCCTGGCGCCGGGCTTCACGCTGGGTCAGGCGCTGGACTCGCTCAACGCGGCCGCCGCCCAAGTCCTGCCGCCCGGGAGCACGGTGGATCTGGCCGGCGAATCGCGCGAGCTGCAGGAGAGCGGCAGCGCGCTGTACTTCGCGTTCATCCTGGCGCTGATCTTCGTCTTCATGGTGCTGGCGGCCCAGTACGAATCGCTGCTGCACCCGTTCACGGTGCTGCTGGCCGTCCCGTTGGGCGTGACGGGCGCGCTGGCGGCGCTGTGGGTAGCGGGCTCGACGCTCAACGTGTACAGCCAGGTCGGCATGATCCTGCTGATCGGGTTGGTGACGAAGAACTCGATCCTGCTCGTGACCTACGCCAACGACCTGCGCGAACGCGGCCGCGACGCGCTGGCGGCGATTGCCGAAGCCGGACGCATCCGCCTGCGGCCGATCCTGATGACGTCGGTCGCGACCGTGTTCGGGGCGTTGCCGATCGCCCTCGGGCTGGGCGCGGGCGCCGGGAGCCGGCGACCGCTTGGCTACGCGATCATCGGCGGCATGATCGTGTCCACGCTGGTCACCTTGTACCTGGTGCCGGCGGTGTTCGTCGTGCTGGAGCGGCTGCGGGCCAATCGCGCGCTGCAGGTCGCGCCACAGCCCGTCCGCGCTACCGCGTCCGAATCTCTGGAGGTTTCATGAGACCCGTCCTG
>JBOHST010000313.1:0-7541 GCA_050733375.1 Gemmatimonadales bacterium | reverse complement strand
GCACCGGGCCGCGCATGACGCCGCGCGCGATTGGGCGACTCGCGCGGCCCAGTCCGCCGCGGCGTACCTCGCCTTGGTTGCTCCCACGACACCGGGAGCCACGAGCTACGACCTGGCACGGCTGCTGGCGCAGGCGCGCGGCCTGGCGACGTTGCCGGGCTGGACGGGCGTCGTTGAGGTGTACCACGGCACCGCGCCGCTGGTGCGCGCGACAGCGAAGCCGCTCGACGCCGCGGCGTTCGCGACGTTGCGTGAGCGCGAGATCGTGCAGGCGCTGGGCGACGCGCAGCTCGTGCCCCTCAAGGACAAGGATGATTGGGACGTCGTCGGCGCAGTGGCGGTCCGGCCGGGCGACGTGACGCCGCGGCTGTTGAACGGGTGGACCCTCGCGCTGCTCGTCGTTCTGGGGGTGACCGGCGCCCTCGCCGCCGATCGACGCAGGAGAAAACGAGTGATCGTCCTGCTCGGACTCACGGCGGTCCTCTCGGGCCTCACCGGATACCGGATAGCCGTGACGGGAGCCCATCGGGCCACTGATGGCTGGCTGATGCAGGCGAGGGTGTTGCTCGGCGAAGTCGGGGCCCGGATCCCGACACGCAGCGCCGCCATAGCCACCGTGCGACTCGCCGGCCTGGTGCGCGGCGCGGAGCTCACCGTGGGCGACAGCGGCTACACCGGCGTGCAGCGCGCGGTGGTTGCCGCGAGGCCGCAGGCCACCACGCGGGTCCGACTGACGTCCGGGTGGCTCGTGTTGACCGTAGTGCCGGGGGAAGCGACCCAGAGTGGCTGGCTAGCCGTGACGCTCGGGCTCGCGGCGCTCGGGGTCCTCGGCGTGCTGGTCGTCGGATGGATCGCCCGCGCTCGCGCACGGCCGCGGGAGCTGCGCGAGACGCTCACGGCCTGGGGCTTCCTCGCACCGGCGACCGTGCATCTCGCCGTGTTCTCATTCGGCCCGATGGTGTTCGCCGGGTATCTTGCGCTGCACCGCTGGAGCCCCCTCGAGCCGGTGAAGCCGTTCGTGGGCCTCGGCAATTTTCTTACCCTGGCGGGCGACCCGCTCGTCTGGATTTCGCTGCGCAATACGCTGCTGTACACACTGCACGTGCCCGTGGCGATGGCCATTGCCCTCGGGGTCGCGCTCGTGTTGCAGCACCGGTCCGGCGCGGCCTGCGTGGCCCGCACGGTTTTCTTCCTACCCTACGTATCGTCGCTCGTGGCCGTCGCGCTCGTGTGGCAATGGATGTACCACGCCGACTTCGGGCTGCTGAATTATCTCGGCGCGGTGGTGGGTCTCCCGCCCGTGGACTGGCTCGGCAATCCCCGGACCGCCCTCGTCGCCGTGATGGTCGTGTCGATCTGGGTGCAGGTGGGCTACCAGATGATCGTGTTTCTGGCCGGCCTGCAGGCCATTCCACAGGGCTACCTCGACGCGGCACGCGTGGACGGGGCCAACCCGTGGCAGCGGTTCTGGCGCGTGACCTTCCCGTTACTCCGGCCGGTGACGCTGTTCGTGCTGGTAACCGGGGTGATCACGTCGTTCCAGGTGTTCACGTTGATCTACGTGCTCACCGACGGCGGCCCGCTCCACGCCACCGACGTGCTCGTCTACCGCATCTACCAACTGGCCTGGGAGTTTCTGCAATTCGGCGATGCCAGCGCGCTGGCGCTGCTGCTGTTTGCACTGCTATTCGGGGCGACGTGGCTGCAGTTCCGGCTGCTCGGGAAGCGGGTGGACTATGCCTGAGCGCATGCGGCCGGCCGCCCGGTTCGGGTGGGGCCTTGGCGCGGGCCTCGTGCTGCTGCTCGGCGTGACGATGCTGCTCCCGTTTCTCACCATGCTGAGCACCTCCTTGATGGACGAGTTCGAGGTGCTGCGCTATCCCCCCACCGTCCTCCCGGCGCGGCCCCGTCCGGGCAATTTTCCCGCGGCGCTGACCGCACTCCCATTCTGGCGTTTTTTCGTCAATTCGGGAGTCGTGTCGCTCGCGGTGGTCGCCGGTCAGGTGCTGACCAGCGCCGCCGCGGCATATGCATTTGCCCGGCTGCGCTTCCCCGGCCGCGACCGCGTGTTCCTTGCGTTTCTCGCCGTCCTGATGGCGCCGGCGGTCGTGCTGTTGATTCCGCGCTTCCTCGTCGTCAATGCGTTGGGGTGGGTGGACCAGTATGCCGGGCTCATCACGACGGAGCTCGTTTCCGTGTGGGGCATCTTCCTCTTGCGACAGTACTTCCAGACGCTCCCGCGTGAGCTGGAGGACGCGGCTCGGCTCGACGGGGCCGGGGAATGGCAGATCTTCCGGAAGGTGGTCCTCCCACTGTCCCGGCCGGCGCTCGCCACCCTTGCCGTGCTCGGGTTCGTAGACCAATGGAAGAGCTTTCTCTGGCCACTCGTCGTCACCCGTTCGGTGCGGATGCAGGTGGTTGAAGTGGGCATCGCGTCGTTCCACGGCATTTACTATACGAATTGGCCATACCAGATGGCGGCAGCGGTGACGGCGGTTGTGCCGTTGGTCGTGCTGTTCTTTGTGGCGCAGCGGTATTTCATTCGGGGGATTCAGTTGACAGGATTGAAGTGAGCGGGAGAGGCAACGACTAGACGCACAGACGCACAGCGGTTGCTAGAAAACGGGCTTCAGGACCACCGGTTCACGATCGCTCAGGGGAACGGTAGCCCTCCACCGCGGTAGGAGAGGTCCAACGCCGCCGCGCATCGAGGGTAAGTTCACATGTCTCCGTTGGCCTGCGCTCCCGAGAGGAGAACGAACGTGCGTCGATCCATCGTGCCAATGCTCACGCTGTGTGCCGCGCTCTCCACGCCGCTGGCTGGGCAATCCGCGCTCTCGGTCGGCTATGCCGGCACGCTCGGTGGGCACTGGCAGATCGAGGCACTCGATCTGGGTGTGAGCCATCCCCTGGGCCTCGGGCCGGTGCGCCACGTCGGGCTGGCGGTGCGGCTTGGCTGGTTCGGCGATCAGGGCGCCATCATCGGCGGCACGCGCGGGTTTCTTGGGGCGCTGGGGCTGGCGCTGCGCAGCGGGGGTCTGAACCTGGCGGCAGTGGGTGACGACGTCAGCCCCACCGTGATCGGCGTCGATCTCACCCTGGAAGCCGCGGGCTACCTCGCCTCACGTTCGCCGCTCCCGGAAGGCCGCCGCTGGCTGTCGCTGGCCCTGCTCCCGGGGCTGCGGGTCGGCCAGCTGGGGCGCCCGCAATTCGCGGTGCTCGTCGGGCCCGCATGGTTCGCGGGCGATGTGCGCCGCACCCACCCGTTTGTGAGCGCGCGGGTCGACTTCCCGCTGGCGCGCCGGAGGGGCGGCCCCTAGGTTAGCGAGGCGATGCCAGAGTCGACGCTCGAGTCAGCTCCTGCCGGGCTCCGCGTCCTCGCGGACGTCGCCGAGATCCTCTCCGCCGGTCTGGTCACCGAGGACGCGCTCGCCCGAGTCGTCACGGTGCTGCGCCGCCGCCTCGAGCTGGCCGACGCGCGGCTGTGGCTGCGGCGGCCGGAGGGCAGGGGGTTCAGCGCATTACCCGCCGCGACGCCCGCGCTCGAGGCGACCTTTGCCCCGACCGCTGAATGGTACCGCCGCGGCGCCGAGCGGGAGCCGGTGGCGGGCGGTGGCGTGCGGTTCCGATTCCCGTTGCGATTTGTGGACGAGGGGTTGGGCGCGCTCGAGCTTGTCACGGCGGGTCGGCGCGGCGAAGCCCTCGCGGCGGACGTCGGGCAGGTCGTGGCGCGGATCCTTGCGCCGGTGATCGCCGCCACCGAGCTGTCACAAGATCTCGCCGCCGAAGTGGCGCTCGCGACGCGGGAAACCGAGTCGCAACGTGGCTTCGTGGCCCGCATCATCGATTCCCTCCCCGTCGGCCTGTACGTCATCGATCACAACTACGTCATCCGGGCTTGGAACCGCCATCGCGAGAGCGGCACCCAGGGGGTCGCCCGGGACGACGCCGTGGGCCGGGAGATCTTCGACATCCTTGACCGCCAGCCGCGCGAGCTGCTGCGACGGGAATTCGACCGCGTATTTGAGTCGGGCGAGATTCAACAAATGGAAATGGAGTCGAAGACGAGCGGCGCGTCGCGCTACTATCGGGTCTCGAAGATTCCCATGCGGCTCGACGATCTGCACATCACCCACGTCATCACCGTCGCCGAGGACGTCACGGAGTGGCGACTGGCGCAGCAGCGCCTGGCCCAGAGCGAGAAGCTCGCGGCGGTGGGCCAGCTGGCCGCCGGTGTGATGCACGAGATCAACAACCCGCTGGCCACCATCCTCGCCTGCGCCGAGGCGCTGCACCTTCGGGCGGAAGACCTCACGCCGGAGGCACGCGCGGGGTTCGCCGAGTACCTCGGGATCATCGACACGGAAGTCCAGCGCTGCCGTCGCATCGTCGACGGTCTGCTGGACCTGTCGAGCCCCAAGACCGGCCAGAAACGGATCGTGGACGTGAACCCGATCATCGAGCAAACGCTGTTCTTGCTCAAACACCACGAACGGTTCAAGCGGCTCACGGTGAAGCGCGCGTTCGGCTCCGGCTTGCCACCGGTGCTCGCCGATCCCGAAGGCATCATTCAGGGCTTCATGGCCCTGATGCTCAACGCCATGGACGCGATGAACTCACGCGGCGTGCTCACGGTGCGTTCGGGGCGCAACCCCGACCATCGGAACGAGCTGCTGATCGAGTTCATCGACACCGGCAGCGGCATTCGCCAGGAGGAGTTGACGAAGATCTTCGAGCCGTTTTACACGACCAAGCCCCAGGGGCGTGGCACGGGCCTCGGCCTGTCGATCTGCTACGGCATTATCGAGGACCATCGCGGCCGGATCGAGGTCGAGTCGCAGATCGGGGTCGGCTCCAACTTCAAGGTCTCCCTCCCCGTGGCCGAGTGAAACTCCTCGTCATCGAGGACGACCGTACGGTCGGCCAGTACGTCAAGCGGGGGCTCGCCGAGGCGGGATTCCAGGTGGACCTGGTGGAGGACGGGGCCGAAGGGCTCCGCGTCGCCTCGGAGGGACACTACGACGTCGTGGTGCTCGATCTCCGTCTCCCCTCGCTCGAGGGTCGCGAGGTGCTGCGGACCCTGCGCGATCGCGGGAATACCGTGCCGGTGTTGGTGCTCACCGCCCAGGACACGGTGGACTTCAAGGTGCAGGCGTTGCGCATGGGGGCGGACGATTACGTCACCAAGCCGTTCGCGCTCGAAGAGCTCCTGGCGCGTGTCGAGGCGCTGGGACGACGCCCCAAGGCGATCACGCCGCCGCTCTTGCGGGTGGCCGACCTCGTACTCGACACCGGTAGCCGTGAGGTGCAGCGCGGGGCTGCGCCGATCGAGCTCACCCCCAAGGAATACGCGGTGCTCGAGTACCTGATGCGCCATCCGGGACGGGTGATGCCGCGGACGCTGATCACCGAGTACGCCTGGGATTACCACTTCGACCCCGGTACCAACATTGTGGACGTCGTGATCACGCGGCTGCGCAAGAAAATCGACCACGGGCGCGCGCCCAAGCTCATCCACACGGTGCGCGGCGTGGGGTACGTCGTGAAGTCGTGACATGGAGACGCTCCGTGGCCGGCTGACCGCCTGGTACGCCACGGCCCTGGCCCTCGCGTTGACCGGGTTCGTGGTGGCGCTGTACCTGTCGCAGCGCCATGCGTCCTACCAGGAGCTGGACCGCCGCATCGCCTCGGAGGCGGATCTCACCGCCGGCATCCTCGCCAGCGTCTCGCGGGCCGGCGGGGCGGTGGTGCAGCGGGATGCCGCCGGGCGTCCCGAGCTCGCGTCCGAGCTGACGGCGACGCTCGAGGCCGTGCCCGATTTCCTGATGATCACCGATTCGCTGGGACAGGTCCTGTTCGCGTCGTCGAAAACGCAACTCATCTTCGAACAGTTCGAGCAGCTGCGCCGACTGATCCTCGAGGCCGGGGGCCGCCGCACGGAGGGCACCGTCCAGGTGATCGCCAATGGGCCGACGTTCCGGTACGTCGTGCGGCCCTTCGGCGAGGTCGTGCCCGTGGGTGGGGCCGTGTTGGCGGGCGCGCGACCCGAGAGCGTCGAGCTTGGACTCCGCCCGCTGCTCTCGACGTTCCTGCTGATTCTGCCCCTCGGCGTCCTCGCCGCCTATGTCCTGGGATGGTGGCTCGCGTTCCGGGCGGTCGAGCCGGTCGACCGGATAACCACCGAGGTGCGGGAGATCACCGACGGCCGGAGCCTGCACCGCCGCCTGCCGATTCCGCTCGTAAAGGACGAGGTCGGCCGGCTCGCCGCCACCCTCAACCAGATGCTCAACCGGCTGGAGCGCAGTTTCAGCGCCCTGCGCCGTTTCACCGCGGACGCGAGTCACGAGCTGAAAACCCCGCTCACCGTGCTGCGCGCCGGCGTGGAGCGCGCCATCACGACGCCGCGCCTTCCCCAGGAAGCGCTCGCGCCGCTCGAGGAGGCGTTGCAGGAGATCAACCGCATGACCGAGCTCGTCGACACGTTGCTCACCCTCGCCCGGGCGGACGAAGGGACGGCTCCGTTGCATCGCGAGTCGGTGGATCTCAAGAAGCTCGTGGAAGAAACGAGCGAGACGGGTGAGCTGCTCGCCGAGGAGGCCGGCGTGACGATGAGCGTCACGGCGCCGGCGGCGCCGGTGGTCGTGGCCGTGGACGCGAGTCGCATCCGTCAACTGGTCTTGAACCTGCTCACCAACGCGGTGAAGTACACGCCGTCCGGGGGGCGCGTCACGCTGTGGCTGGAGCGGGATGACGGCGCGGTCAAGCTCGGCGTGTCGGATACGGGGATCGGCATCACCGCCGGCGACCTCCCCCATATCTTCGACCGGTTCTGGCGCGCCGACTCGGCGCGCACCCGCACCAGCGAGCGACCCGGCGCCGGCCTGGGGCTCGCCATCTGCAAGTGGATCGCCGAGGCGCACGGCGGCACGATCGACGTGCAAAGTCGGTCGGGACGGGGAACGACGTTTACCGTCACGTTGCCCTCGACGAGCCCTGCTCACCCCACCGTCATCGATTCGTCACCCTAGCCCCACGGCCTCGCCACACGGCGCCCCCAGTTTGCTGGGAACGCCGCTGGAGGTCGCCGTGTTCGATACGCTGCTCGAAAGTCGCCCGCAACGGGCAAGCCGCCCGTCGCGCTGGGGCGCCGCCGTCGCACTCACTCTTCACGTAGCTGTCGTCGCCGCCTTCCTGCGACGGCCCCAGCCGGTTCAAGCCTCGCGGCCGATCATGGTCGAGCCGCTCCTGTTTCCTGAGGACCCTCGCTCACCAACGCCGGCGGAGGATGGGTTCCCGCCAATCGTCTCCGAGTGTGACTGCCCGCTGCCTCCCATACCGAGGCCCGGTGACTTCCCGGACATCCCGACAGGGGTCGAGCCGACAATGCGGCAACCCGGAGGCGCCGTGGGCGCGCCGCCGCAGGGTCCATTGTATCCGGGTGCGGGCGAGCCGATGTCCAGCAAGCTCGTCCAGGAGCTGCCGGTGTTGCTCGCGTCCACCCCTCCGGCCTACCCGCCGCTGCTGCGAGTGGCAGGGGTCCA
>JBOHST010000312.1:0-16892 GCA_050733375.1 Gemmatimonadales bacterium | reverse complement strand
TGGGCTCGGCACGCGGCCGGCGGCGGTGGACGACAGCGTGGTGGTGGCACCCGGTGCGGTGCGGGAGCTGCGCTTCAGGGCGGGGACGCCCGGGACGTACTTCTACTGGGGCACCACGACCGGCGCTACGCTCGTCGAGCGACGAACGGTCGACAGCCAGCTCAGCGGCGCGATCATCGTGGATCCCGCGGGCGTGAAGCCCGCCGACCACGTGTTCGTGCTCGGCGTGTGGCTCGACTCGCTCACCGCGGGTGGGGTGCGGGAAGAACGCCGGATCCCGACGATCAACGGGAAGATGTTCCCGTACACCGAATCGTTCACGCATGGCGTGGGGGACTCGGTGCGGTGGCGCGTGATCAATGCGAGCGACCGTGGCCACCCGATGCACTTGCATGGGTTCTACTTTCGCGTGGACAGTCGCGGCACCGCCGCGCGGGATTCGCTGTACACGGCGTTGCAGCGGCGCCTGGCCGTCACGGAGCGGCTGCAGTCCGGTGCGACGATGACCGCTGCCTGGTCGCCGGACCGGCCGGGAAACTGGATTTTCCATTGTCACAACCTGTTTCATGTCGCCCCCGATCTCGCGCTGTCCCCACCGGCGCACGAGACGCACGCCGGTGGGATGGAGCGGATGTCGGGGATGGTCGTCGCGCTGTACGTGCGGCCCGTTCCGGGCGCCGCATATCCCGCCACCGTGGGCGAGCCGAGGCGACTCCGGTTGTTGGTGCAGTCGCATCCCAACGTCTATCGGCAGGACCCGGGGTTCGGGTTCGTGTTGCAGCAGGGGGAGACGCCGCCGGCTCCCGATTCGATCCGGATTCCCGGGTCGCCGCTCGTGGTCACGCGGGGCGAGCCGCTGCACATCGCCGTGGTGAATAGACTGGCGGAACCGACGGCCGTTCACTGGCACGGCATCGAGCTGACGAGCTACTACGACGGGGTGCCCGGTATGAGCGGCGAGCCCGGGCACGTGGTGCCGTCGATCGCGCCGGGCGATTCATTCGTAGCGGCATACACCCCGCCGCGCGCGGGCACCTTCATCTATCACACACATATCGACGACGTGCGCCAGATGGAATCGGGGTTGTACGGCGCGCTCATCGTGCTGCCGCCTGGGGAGGCGTACGACTCCACCACCGACCACGCGCTGGTGTACGGGCGGCACGAGTACGCGGACACCATCGACGTGCTGTTGAACGGCAGCGCCCACCCCGCGCCGCTCGTGCTGCGAGCGGGGGCGACGCACCGCCTGCGCATCATCATGATCCCGTCGGCGGGCGCGGGCGACGTGCTGCTTTGGTCGGACACCTCGCTCGTCACCTGGCGCGCGGTCGCCAAAGACGGCGCCGACCTCCCGCCGCACCAGGCGACGGAGCGCCCAGCGCGACAGCGGGTGGCGGTGGGCGAGACCTACGATTTCGACTTCACGCCGTCGGGAGCGGGGAGCCTGCGGCTCGAGCTGCGGCTCGAGCGGCGGGACAAACCGTATCTGCTCGTGACGATGCCGGTCGAGGTGCGCTAATCTTTCGGCAGGAACCCATCCAGCGGCGCCACGAGCTGCTCCGTCGCTTCGACGTGCGGGCAATGCCCCACCGGCAGCTCGATCATCTCCGCCTGCAGGAGCTCCGCCAACTCACGCGATGCCTCGATCGGGATCGGGTCAAATGTGCCGTGGAGAACGAGGGAAAGGGGAAGGGGGAAGCGGGGAGGGAGCTCGCGGAGTCTGTGACGGAGGTCGTACGCTCCTAGGCTCGCCCACACCGCATCCTGAGTCCGGGCAGTCACCCGGAACAACGTGAGTCGGGTCGCGTCCGCGAATTGGCGGAAGTATCCCGCCACCGACAGCTCGAACGCGCGGCGCCGATACGCCGCCGGGTCTCGCTCTCGGAGGCCGCTGGCCCGCAGCTCCTCCCGCGCCCGGACGATCTCGGGGGCGGTCATGCGCTCGGCGAAGCGCCGCTCGAATTCGGCGCGATACGCCGCGGTGATCGAGGCCGGCGAGACCAGCGCGAGGCGCTCGACACGGTTCGGGTGCTCCAACAGATAGAGCACGGCCAGCAGTCCGCCCCAGGAGTAGCCGCACACGGTCAGCCGCTCGATCCCCAGCTGCTCCCGCAGCGCCTCGAGGTCGGCGACGTGCTCGCGCCACCCCATGGGCACCTCGCGCGCGACGGGTGACTTCCCCCCGCCACGCTGATCATAGTAGAAGAGGGTGCGGCCGCGGGCGAGCAGATCGTACTGGGGCAGGAGATAGTCGTGATGGGCGCCCGGGCCGCCGTGCAGCACGACGACCATGGGTCCCGCTCCGACCTGCCGGGTAAACAAGTCAACGCCGTTCGCGTACACGCGCATGGGGCCTTGGATTCGGGAGCGGAAGATAGCGCCCCCGGTGTCTTGTGAAGATCGCGCCGGGCTGGTACATACGGAGCTTGCTCAAGCTCGATTTCGTGCAAACGTTGGCGTTCGCCGGCCTCGTGCTGTTCGCGGGACACGGCATCAAGCGCCTGGTTCCACCGCTCGCCCGTTACAACATTCCGGCGCCCGTGGTCGGCGGGTTGTTGGTCGCCGCTATCACGCTGATCAGCCGCCGCTGGGACGTGACGCTGTTCCAGTTCGACACGCTGCTGCAGACTCCGCTGATGATCGCCTTTTTTACGAGCGTGGGCTTCGGGGCGAGCTTCTCGCTGCTCAAGAAGGGCGGGCCGCTCGTCGTCCTGTTTCTGGTGATCGCGACCGTCGTGGCGGTGCTGCAGAACGTGATCGGCATGCTGGTCGCGCTGCCACTCGGCCAGCATCCCCTCCTCGGTGTCCTGGCGGGTTCGGTGACGCTCACCGGCGGGCCCGCGACCGGACTGGCCTTTGCCCCGCTGTTTGAGCAAGCGGGCGTGCAAGGCGCGGCCACCGTGGCCGTGGCGGCCGCCATGGTGGGGATCGTGACGGGCGGGCTGTTGGGCGGGCCGATCGGCACGGTGTTGATCGAGCGCCACGCGGTGCACGGTCGTCGCCGTGCGAGTAGTGTCGGCCCGGCTGGGACGGCGACGGAGACGGTCGAGCGGCTGATGGCGGAGCCGACCGACTCCGTCCCTGAGCGGGAAGATCCCGAGGCCTATCGTCTCCTGAAGACGCTGGTGGCATTTCTGGTCGCCATGGGGATCGGGTCCTGGGTCAGCAAGGGCTTCGGTGCGCTCGGGATCACGCTTCCGGCGTACATCGGCGCCCTGATCGTCGCCGCGCTGATCCGCAACCTCGACGACCTGACGGGCCTCATCCGATTGTCGCAGCGCACCGTGGACGATATCGGCAACGTGGCCCTGTCGCTGTTCCTGGTGTTGGCGCTGATGACCTTGCGCCTGTGGGAGCTGGCCGGGCTGGCGGGTCCGCTCGCCGTCATTCTGTTCTTCCAGGTGGCGCTGATCGCGGCGCTCGCCTACTGGCCGATCTATCGCCTGATGGGCAAGAACTACGATGCGGCGGTCATGTCGGGCGGATTCTGCGGTTTCATGCTCGGTACGACCGCCAACGCGATGGCCAACATGGAGGCGCTGGTGCAGCGCTACGGGCCGTCCCCCAAGGCATTCCTCGTCGTGCCGATGGTCGGCGCCTTCTTCATCGACTTTACCAACGCGCTGATCATCACGGCCTTCCTGAACTTCTGGCGCTAGCGGCTCACACCCCGATATCCTCGGCCCACAACCCCGGTTGCGCCGCGATGAACCGGGTCATCAGCTCGATGCAGCGCGGGTCCTGCAGGACTTCCACGCTGACGCCGCGCGCGCGCAGCAGATCCTCTTCTCCCTGAAACGTGCGATTCTCCCCGATCACGACCCGGGGAATGCCGTACAACAGGATCGTCCCCGAGCACATGGCGCACGGCGACAGCGTGGTGTAGAGCGTGGACTCGCGGTACACGACCGCGCGCTGCCGGCCGGCGCGCTCCAGCGCATCCATCTCGCCGTGCAGCACGACGCTGCCCTGCTGCACGCGGCGGTTGTGGCCGCGCCCCAGCACCTTGCCCTGGTGCACCAGCACGGCGCCAATCGGGATGCCGCCTTCGGCCAGACCGAGCTCCGCCTCGGCGATGGCTGCCTCGAGGAACCCGGTCTGGGTCATGCTATCGGGCGTAGTGGTCCGCGCCGAGGAAGTGAAGCGACACGTAGGACGCTGCGCCTACCACCCAGCTGTCGTGCGGCACGGGGGGAATGTGGAACAGCCCGCCGGCCCGCAGCTCGAGCACGCGCCCATCATCGAACGCCACGGCCGCGGTGCCGGCGAGCACCAGTCCGACGTGCTCGACGGTGCAGCGCGAGGCGCCGACACCGGGCCCAACATGCTCCGACCAGCGCCAGCCGGGCTCGTAGGTCGCGCGGCCGATGGTCAGGCCACCGAGACGGACGATGTCGAACCGCCCCTTGATCATGGGGCGGGTCTCGTCCGGCGACTCGAAGCGCTTGAGGATGACGTCGATCATCGTACCAGGATCAGGGAGCGCGGCTCAGGCCGTGGCTGCCGTGCGCTCATCGAGGTAGACGAGAAAGTCCGTGCCAGGTGGCGCAGTATCAAGTTGTCGCAGCTCGCGTCCGGAACGAGAGGTTACCTGGATCCTCCGCCGTGAGGAGCCGCATCAGACGCGGATTGATGAAAGCTTCTCGCGGCCGACCTTGATCTCTTCAAGAACACCTGCGTCGGCAAGCTGTTTGAGGTACACGGCTGCCGTCTGGCGCTGGGCAATGCCGGCTTCGACCACGTTCTTGATGCGGCAGTAGGGCTGCGCGAAGATGAGTTCCACCAGCTCCCTGCTGTATGCCCCGTACACCTCCTTCCGCACGTACTCGGCCGTCTCCTGCATCAGTTGGCGCATAGAACGGATGCGTACCGTCGTCCAGCGGGCGGTCTCATCCACCGCGCGCAACATATAGAGAATCCAGTCTTCCCACGCGTCGCGCGTCGTGACGGCCAGGAGCACCCGGTAGTAGTCTGCCTTGCGGCGAATGACGGCGCGGCTCAGGTACAGTACCGGAAGCTCCAGGAGATCCTGATCCACGAGAAAGAGCAGGTTGAGGATCCTCCCCGTGCGTCCGTTGCCGTCGGTGAACGGGTGGATCGCCTCGACCTGGTAATGCGCCACGGCCATCCGGATCAGGGGATCCAAGTCCTCCGCCTCATGAAGAAATCGCTCCCAGTTGGCCAGCAGTTTCCGGAGCAACGTCTCGCCCTCTGGAGGCGTGTACACGACCTGCCGGGTCGCCTCGTTCACCAGCGTGGTCCCCGGCACCCGCCGCACGTCGAGATTCACGCCGAGCAGCGTGCGGCACACCTCCACCGCGGTCGCCGTCGCGAGCTGCTTCTGCTTCAACGACTCCACCCCACGGCGCAGCGCGGTCCGATATCGCAGGGCCTCCTTGGTGGCCGGGTCGGCCAGCGCTTCGCGGTCCGGCTGGGCGAAGCGGAAAAGCTGGTCGGTGGTTGTGACAATGTTCTCGATCTCCGAGCTGGCCCGCGCCTCGAGCAGGGGGATGGTGTTGATCAGCACGTCCTGAATGGGCAGCAGTCTGCCCGCTTGTTTGAGCTCGGCCACGGCCGCGCGGGCCTCGATACAGGCCTTGAGCACGGCCCTGCTCTGCAGGTCCGCCCGCGGCGGAAGGCGCGGCAGGTCATTGTAAACTCTTGCAGGATCAAAGCTTGCCATCCGTACACCGCGCTCTCTATTCGACAGGTCGTCAGGGAGCTGTCGCCTGGATCGACAGGTCGGCGAAACGTGTCGAAAGAACAGCAATCTTTCGACATATACGCTAGTCAGCGCAGCCGCCATCGGACCGTGAACAGGGTCCCCAGTTCGGACCGCTGCTCGAGCCGATGGCCGAATTCGTCCAGGAGAATTTCCTTCCTGCAGTCCACTTGGCAGCTCGCCCGGTCGTAATCCCGCCAGGCTTGGTCTCGTCTCGCCTCGAGCCCACGCACCTTCGTCCTACATCCCCGCGAAGAACAACTAGTCCTTCGTCTCCATCGGGGTCACGGTGAGACAGGCGCACGAGGCGGTTTGGCGCTGGAGTCGGGTGCCAGGTGACTCGCGCCGGAACGGCACGGCCAGTCGCCTTGACAGCCTCATTTGCTCGTTGGGCCGCATAGCGGGCGGGCGCGAATTCGCAAGCCCGCCCGTCAGCGAGAGCTCCTGCGAAGAATCCAGGTCGCGGCCTGAGCAACGGTGTCTGCCGCGAGCGTGAGACGAGCGGCTACGGCATCTGTCTTCCGCAGGCCGGCTAGCATCGTCTGATATGGAATGCGCACGTCGACCGATGGGCGCTGGGTTCGCTCAAGGACAGGGCGGACTACAGGGAAGAGGTCGCGGCCGAAGTTCTTGGCGAGAGCTGGAATGATGACCGAGGGCAGCCTTGACGCCAACGTGGCTCGAGCTTGTGCGTTTCGTTGGTGCAGCTCGATCCACACGCGAAACGAACCAGAGACCACTCCCGGGCTTAACCATAGCCGCCAGATCGGATGACGGGGATCCGTAGGCCAAGCGTAGAGCGTTCCATTGTTTCTCACATCAGCTGTCTCCCAGTCGGTCGCCACCAGCGCCTTCTGCACGGCGCGCATGGCGACTTGAATTCGCCTCCGGTTTTGCCGCACCGTTGGCGAGGCATCGTCGAAGGCTGTGCGACCGCCGAGTTCGCCGATGAGTGGATGGATGGGCCGCAGGCCGAGCCACTCCAAGAACCTTCGGAACGCTACGACTAGCGGCGGGGCATGTCGCCCACGCGACAAGGGCGCCATATGCGCGTACAGGTCGCTCCAGAGAAAGTGCCCTCTGGTGGGCTGCCCGCGGCGGTCCCGTGGGATCAGATAGTTCGCGTTGCGCCGCTTCCAGGCATAGGCGGAGGTTGGTGTCTCCATCGCCGCGAGGTATGCCACACCATCGAAGCGGCGGAGCCTGAGATACCGATCGAGCTGGCGTCTCCCGTGTACATCGACGCCCTCGGCGCTGTACAGCTTGATCTCCACCGCGACCTGTCGGCTGCCATTGATTTCCAATACCAAGTCAAGGCGGCATTTGTCGGGCGCCGCGAGCGACCCCCCAATTTCAAGTTCTTGGGCGTACGCCGCTATACTGGCGCGAGATACTCGTTCGCCCTTGTAATGATCACCACCAACGATCATTCGGCAAAAACGGCGGCGCAGGGAGAGCGAGCTCGCGAGGGCGCCTGCAAACGATGCCGTGAGAAAGTTCTCCCGAACCCACAGCTGGTCGTGCTGCGGCAGTGCCTTGAGCTGGTCAATGAACAGCCACTCGACAGGTGACTCTCGGTCCATGGCGGGTTGGCGCTGCCCTCTTGGCATTCTGTCTCGCCAGTGGCGGGTTCGTTGCGGCCTAAATACGACTAGAAGTCATCTCACAAATGCCCGGAGTAGGATGACGATGCACCCGAGTTTGGGTGTTTGCGCATCGCGCGGTTACGGAGGAGAGGCCTTGTCATGGGCTTCACACCTCATCCGCGCTCACCACCACGGCGAACGGCACCTCGATGGTCTCGAAGTGCTTCATGCCGCACCGAACCTTGTCCGCTTCCATCGTCCGGAGCTTGAGGAAGTCCCGCGTTCCCTTGGTCTCGCGCACGAGATAGAGCGCCTGGCCGTCGTGCTTGAGAATCGCCCAGTCGGGATTGTACTTCCCGATGGGGGTGTCGATCTCGAACCAGGCTGGCAGTTTGACGAACAGCTTGATGTCCTCGCGTTCATCGAGCTTCCTCGCGAACTCGCGCTCCACGTCGGAGTCATAGACGACGTAGTCGTAGACTGACTTGGTCACCTGTAGGGCGTTCAGATAGTTGATCAGCTCCTCGTTCTTGAACAGCACCATCTCCCACTCGGCGTTGGCGCCATCGCCCGGCAGCCGCTCATACTTGATGCCGTCTACCAGCAGCCGGTGCAGCTCGTGCTTCAGGATAGCGGCCACTTGATCCAGGAAGCGCTGAGGGTTCTGGAACACCTCGGCCAGGCGATCCGATTCCTTGAGGATCCGCACGAGCGTGGCACGTGTCAGCTCGGTCTCGTTCTGGAGATAGGCGAGGATGTCCGGTAGCGGCCGCGCGACGTAGGCCGGGCGCTCCTCGGCCACGTGCAGGGCGGTTGCCGTCACGCCGCCCTTCTCAACCTGTACCTGTCCGGCGATGACGCGGATTCTGGGCGCTTCGATCTTCTCCATCGCCTTGATCGCGTCCACCGTGCGGCGCACCAGCGCGTCTGACTCGAACTCCACCCGGTATGTCGTCCTGGGCTTGATTCGGCCCCAGAGGGCCTGGAACTCGGGACTGAGCGTGACCTCCTTCTTGAGCCTATTGACACCCTCGTCCCGGTCCCGCCGGATGTGCCGCTCGATCTGATACGCGGTCAGCAGGTCCACAACCGCCGGCGCGAGGTCGCGGTGGGCCTCCGGCAGCTCCAGCTTAAAGTCGGCCCGCTTGGGATCGAACGCTGGCTGAATGCGCCCGTCAGCGTCCAGCATCCGATGCTCGACTAGCGACTCCCGAATCACCCCAGCCGCCTCTCTGCCGATCGGCTGCTCGACGCCGTCCACGACGCGCGTCAGCTTGACGAAAGCCGTGAACGGCACCTTGCCGAATTGGACGCCGCAGTCTTCCTCGTACTCCGCCTGGAGCGCGCGGGCGAAGTCTTCGTAGCTCTCGTTGGCCATCACGTACAGCTTGTTGACCGATTCGTCGAAGACGCGGACGCCCGTCTGATCCACGGGCAGGCGCAGGCCGCGGCCGATCTCCTGCCGTTTCTTCATGGCGCTCCGGGACTCGCTGAGGGTGCAGATCTGGAAGACGTTGGGGTTGTCCCATCCCTCGCGCAGCGCCGAATGGCTGAAGATGAACCGCAGCGGCTCGCCGAGCGAAAGCAGACGTTCCTTGTCCTTCATGATGAGGTTGTAGACCTCATCGTCGGCCTGGGTGTCGCCGCGCGTGTCTTTGAGCACGCCCTTTCGGTCCTGCGCGAAGTAGCCGTTGTGCAGCCGCTCGACGGGTTCATTGAGCCACTCGATGCCCTGATAGCGCGGGTCCGCCGCCAGTTCCGCCAGAACCGCTTCGAACGCGTGCGCGAACTTGCCCGGGATCGGCTGCCCGTCAGCGCCGTAGTCGCGGTAGTTGGCGACCCGGTCTATGAAGAACAGGGAGAGCACCTTGATTCCGCGCTCGCGGACCTGAAGCTCTTTGTCCAGGTGCTTCTTCACGGTGTGTTTGATCTGCGTTCGCCATACGTCGGCGCGCAGGCCGCCGATCTCCTCGCCCAGACGCAACGTGCGGCCGTTCGAGAATCTCAGGTACTCGCCGCCTGGCTCGGCGTTGATCTCGGCGACCTCGAATCCGTCGCGATAGGTGGCGCGCTCATTGGCAGGGTGAAGAGGTCGGCGCCCTGCTTGACCGTGACCGCCTTCTCTTTGGGTCCCTCGGGCGTCTGGACGTGAATGCGGAGCTTCGCCTTGATCCCCTTCTTGTAGTCAACCTGCTCGACGCGCACGAAGGCCTCGTTGAGGGCGTCCTGGGCGGCCGCGCTTGCGACGACGATCTGCTTGACCAGCTTGAGCTCGAACGCCCGTACCGGATCCAGACGATACACGAGGTTGTACGGATTCCGGTGCGTGGCCGAGTAGCGTAGCGTGCAGAGTGGGTTGAGCGCCTTGATCGCCTCCTGGGCCTTCTCGGTCGCATCCACGCTCTGCGGCTCGTCAATGATGACGACGGGCCGAGCCGCCTGCACAAACTCGATCGGTTGCCGGCCGGACAGCTTGTCGCTCTCCTTGTAGATGACGTTGCTCTTCTGCTCCTCCTCGGTGCCCGTGAAGTTCTTGCGGAAGGCGTCAATGTTGATGACCAGGATCTGGAGCGTGTTGCTGGTCGCGAACTGGCGCAGCCGGTTCACCTTCTTCGCGTCGTAGACGAAGTGCTCGAAGGGGAGGTTGTTGTAAAGCGCCCGGAAGTGCTCGGCGGTGATCTCGATGTTCTTGAGCACGCCCTCCCGGATGGCCACGCTCGGCACCACGATGATGAACTTCTGGAACCCGTAGCGGCGCGACAGCTCGAAGATGGTGCGGAGATAGACGTAGGTCTTGCCCGTGCCGGTTTCCATCTCGACCGAGAAGTGCGGGCAGCGACGCGCCTGATTCGCGGGCGCGTCGAACATGTCCCACGCCTCGGGCGCGGTGGCGGCATCGGCAACTTCGATGTCGTTGCGCGTCTGGATCAGGCGGAGGTTGTCGCGGAGCTTCTCGTCGGCCAGGAGCAGGCGGTTGCCAAGCCCGAGCTCGGTGCGGTCCTGACCATCGAACAGTCCGCCCATGGCGCCGAGGTTGATGACCGAGTATTCCGGTGGCCCCTGTGGCTGGCCGTCGAACAGATCGGTGACCGCGGCCATTGAGGCGAGCTGGAAGGGCTGATTGGGGTCGAACTGGAGCTTCATGATCGTAGCGCCTCAGTCTCGCCAGACCCGGGCGCTCGCAGCATCGTTGAAAGACACCTTGAGTGGCCGGTTCGGATGGCGCGCCGCGGCAATAGCCTGAGTTCTATCTCGAATCCGGCGGTTCCCTGGGGACTCAGGGTCGCCGTACAAGCTCACGAACAGGTGAGAGCACCGATTCTTCTCGATCAAATGGAGCACGTGGTCGTCATTCGGCGCCAAGGAGTGGCCAAAGACAAACAGCGATCCTCCGATCTTCGAGAAACCGCGGTACCCTCTCGCGAGAAGGTCGCTGTGCTTGATCTTGCTGAGCTTTTGTCGACTGTCACCTTCCGACACGAACAGCGGGTAGAGGTTGCGCGTGAGGGCCTCTCGTACCTGGTCAATTAGCGGGATGCCCGTGTTGACCCAGGTGTACTTCTGGATCTCGTGACCGGCGTCGAAAATGTGAAGGGCTCCGTGAAGGTAGAAGATGTTCTGCCTATCGGTCCTCCCCACTTCCCACGTCACATAATCCGTTGGCCCGTCTTCAGGCTGTCGAAAGCCGTCATCGAATGGAACCTCGGGTTCGACCTCCTGCTGCATGAGGGTCCAGTAGAGGAGCAGGTCATAATTGACCGTGTATGAGAAGATGTCGTCGCGCCACGCTCGGCTGAACCCATTGCCCAAAAGCGCGTGCCTCTTGCTCGTTTCCGGCGCAAGTGCCAACGCTTCGACGAAGGGGAGCACTTGTAGTGCGGCCATGTGTCTCCGTAGTGCCTGGACTTCATCCTCGGTGTGCACGTCACACTGTCTTGAAGCTCGTGACGCCCTTGGTCTTGAAGATCTGCACCGCGTTGGCCTTGAGCTGGTCGTGGCCGGCGAAGCCGGCGTCCAGGCACACCACCCTCTCCGGCTTGCGCTCGGCCATGGCCCGGATCAACTCCAACGTCAGCACACGCTCCAGGCAGACGAGCAGCGCCCCTTCCGCCACGCTGTGAACCTTCCGATCTGCGAGCGTGATTGTCTCGACGGGTGTGGTGAGAGGGAAGCCGCTCTTGAGCAGGATCTCGTAGAGAAGATCATCGCTCGTCCGCCCTTCGCGGATGTGCTCCACGTGGAGGTCGAGCTGCTTGGCGAGGGCCTCGGCATCCTTCGGCTTCTCCGCCTCCCACGTCTTGAAGTTCGACTCGGCGAGCCTGAAGACTCGGAAGCCCCGGTCCTGCTTCTTGCTTCCATCGAGATCGAGCTTGCCCGGGTCTCCTTCGCTCAGCTTGTTGATGGCACGGCGGACGCGCTCCTTGCAGATGTCGGCGATCGTCGGATAGTCCACGCGGCCGGTAGGCTCGGGCAGTTGGGAGAGGATGAATCTCCGATTGCCGCCGTCCGCTCTGTTGAGATCCAGGACAGCATGGGCGGTTGTGCCTGACCCCGCGAAGAAGTCAAGGATGATAGCGGAGGGATCATTCAACATTGCGATAGCGCGGCGGACGAGTTCTAGGGACTTCGGGAAGTCAAAAACATCTGGGTCATCGAAAAGTTGAACCAACGCCTTCTTCGCGGACTCTGTCGTACCGCTGTGGTCTTCGGACCACCACGTCGCACTGTTCTGGCCCTTCACCTCCGAGATGTACCGCTTGATCCGGGGAACACCATTGCCATCTTTTCCGAACCAAATCCGACCTTCCGTCCGAAGCTTCTGAAAAGTGGCTGGAGCTACACCCCAAGAACGACCTTTGGGAGGCGACACAACGCGTCCACTTGGCAAAGTGACCTCGAAGAACTGGTCAGCCGTTGCCCGACCCTTCATCCCGGTCATGTCGACTGATGCCCAGGGCCCGCGAGGATCGTTGTCCGGATTCGTGAAACTCTTTCGCCGCTCCTCGGTCAGCGGCATCGTCCCAAATGTGCCCTGTTCCCCAAGAGCGGTCGCAGATCTGGCGTATATCAGCACGTAATCGTGTGTGGGATCAATGTCTTGCCGCGCGTCCGGGGAGATCTTCTTCCTCCAGACGATAGTGGCCACAAATCCCTCCTCTCCGAAGATCTCGTCGCACAGTCGTCGGAGGTTCGCAACCTCGGTGTCGTCGATGCTGATGAAGATGACGCCGTCCTCGCGCAGCAGATTCCTCGCCAGATAGAGGCGCGGGTACATCATGCTCAGCCACTTCGAGTGAAACCGTCCATCTGCCTCGGTGTTCGTGCCGAACTTCTTCCCCTCGGCGTCCACCTGCCCCGTGTACTCCAGGTACGTCTGCAAGCTCTCGGTGTAGTTGTCCGGGTAGATGAAGTCGTTCCCCGTGTTGTAAGGCGGGTCAATGTAGATCATCTTGACCTTCCCGAGATACGACTTCTGGAGCAGCTTCAGCACCTCGAGGTTGTCGCCCTCGATGATCAGGTTCTCGGTGGTGTCGAAGTTGACGCTCTCCTCCGGGCAGGGGCGCAGCGTGCCGAGGCTCGGCGTCTGAATCACCTTGAAGCACTCAGCCTTGCCGGGCCACGTCATCGCGTAGCGCTCCTTCCCCACGTCCACCGCCTCGCCGAGCGTGAGCCTGAGCCGCTCGAAATCGAGCTTCCCGCCCTCGGTGTGGATCTCCGGGAAGCGGCGCGACAGCTCCTGCCGCCGGTCCTCGACGATATCGTGGGAGCGAACGTCGAGCTTGTCTGGGGTCATCCGGATCCTTACGTTCCTACCTGGTCACTCCGGGCTACAACCAGCTCCGGATGCGCGGACGACAGCCACTCCCGCACCGCCGCCGCGAAGCGCGCCGCCTCCCCGCGGAGATCCTCCGCCTCGGCGTTCGACACATCCCCTGCGCTGTCATACTCCAGCGTGCTGCGCTTCCGCCGGCACGCATCATAGTACCGCGCCCGGTCCGAGACCTTGGGAATCGCGAGCCGGTGCAGGGCCTCGAACGTCATTTCATGATGCCGGCTGTGCTTCACACGCAGGTCATAGGCCCGCAGTACAACGGTGGCGGTACAGCGTACGGCATCGTAGGCGAGGGTGAAGATGGAGTCAGGGTACTTCAGGGACCCGCGCAGTTCATCGAGACGCCGTTCGACAATGCCCAGCAGACCGCGAACCTCCTCGGCGCTGGTCGGCTGCTCCTCCAGCCAACCGGCGTCAATGAGCGGCTTCAGCGCTTCCGACATTGCCGATCAGCTCGATTCTTGAGCCCGCAAGCACGCGGGAGACGAAGTGGTGGCCGGCACGCCGCTTCTCTCGGAATTCGGCCGGCGTAACGAGATACTGGTTGATCTCACGGCCGAGCACCTCGGCGGTCGGTCGGACGAGCTCAGCGAGCTCGATGGAGGTCATATCACCGACGACGAAAAGGTCAACGTCGCTTGACGCCGTATTGCGGCCGCTCGCCATCGAGCCGTAGAGAAATGCCCACCGGATCGCAGTCCGCTGTTCCTCCAGTGCCGTACGCAATGCTTCGGCGATCCCTCCAAGCTTGAGTACCAGGATTCGGAGTTCGGGCACGACCGATGCCTGCCGATTCAGTTCGCAGTACAGGCGGCGGCCCTCGGTTTGGCGTCGGACCAGTCCCAGTTGCTCCAGGGTCACGAGTTCCCGGCTCACCGCCGTGGGGGGCAGGCTGAGTCGCTTCGCCAGGTTCCGCACGTAATAGCGCTCCGGCGTCCCCAGAAGGATTGCGGTCAGTACCTTGGCGCGGGCTTCCGAGCCAAGCAGGCGCCCAAGTGTGGACCTTGATGACCTGCTGCCAGTGGCGCTCGTGCGGTGTGCTTGCATGGCCACTCCTGTACACAATATGTGTACTATAGTACACTTTGTGTGCACAAAGGCAAGTTCAGCAGGGCGGCCTGTCGCCTGGTCCACACCGAATCACTCGAGTTCTGGGATTTGTTGCGGGGCCAGGAGAATACGGATCGACCTCGGCGCGCCCGGCGTTCTGGCGATAAAGCGTCGCCGTTGGAGCGTTCGAAGCATCTGGTGGACGACTGGCCGCGAAACCCCGAAGTGCGCTTGGAGTTCAGCTTCAGCGGGTGAGCGCCCGTGGAGTTTGATGTAGCAGTGAATGTAGGCGAGTTATTGTCCTTGAAGAACCGTGTAGCCCACTCGTGTGGCTGCCGGCCGGACGAGGTGAGCACCCGGATCGACGTCGCCATTAAAACCGGACTCCAAAGTAACTGACCGAGCTTGTCCTGGGCCTGGGGGTTCTGGGCTGAGGTTGCCGTTTGCTCCAAGTACTGCATGAACGCGTCGAGTTCATTTGGAGCTAGGTGAAGCGAGATGAGCCGCCCGGCACGAGTAGCCCGGTTGAGCAGCTGGTCGAGGGCGTGCGACGGATCGATGTGCTGCAGGAGGAACTCGCGTTCTTGGGTTGTCAGTTGGATCGAGAACGCTGCCTTCTTGGTAGCCCTCTTGGTCGGTGGCAATTGAGGCTCGTTGGCGCGGTCCAACTACGATTAGACCCGTATTGCCCCAAGTTGCGAACTTCGACTCACAGCAACACCGCCAGCGCATCCGCGACTTGCTTCACGTCCGCATGCTCGCGCGCGCCGAACCCCGCCGTCACGTCCGAATCGACGTCGATTTGGCCCAGGATGTGATCGCCCCGGCGGATCAGCACGACCAGCTCCGATTTCGTGTAGAGATTGCACGCGAGGTAGTTCCCGATCGCGCCGACGTCGGGAACGTTTTGGTCCTGGCGTTCGGTGACCGCGGTGCCGCACACTCCCTGTCCGACGGGGATGCGGGTGTGATCGGTGTCGCGCCCCGCGTGCGCCTCGAGGACCAGCTCGTCGCCTTGCAGCATGTAGGCATACACCGAGGTGTAGGGACCGCCCCACCCCTGGACTTTTTCGCACGCCATCTTGAGGAGGTCGGCGCGCGGCGCATCGTGCAGATGCGCGGCGCGCAGCGCGCGCACCACGCCCCGGGGATCGCTGTTGGTCCTGGTGGTCATGAGCCGCGCCTGCCCAGGATGGCCGTGAGCTGGAGCTTCGTGGTGTCGCGCTGGACGACGATGACCACCGTGTCGCCCGGCTGGTGGCTGCGCAGCGCGTCGGTCATGTCGTACAGGTTCTTCACGACCTTCGCTCCGATCGCCGTAATGATATCCCCGGCCACGATCCCCGCCTGCTCGGCAGGGCTGCCCGTGCGTGCCCCGCTGACGCGCACGCCTCCGGGGGATTCGCTCATGTCGGGAATGGTGCCAAGATAGGCGCCGTAGCCGGCGCCGCCAGTCGAGGCTTGATGCGGCGGTGCGTCCACGAACGTGAGCGTCCCCGACCGCCGGGCGAGCGCCGTGGCGACGTCGGCGACGTAATCGGCCACCTGCTCGAGTCCCACGATGTTGATCTTGTCCACGTCGTCGGTGGAGCGGTGATAGTCGCCGTGTAGGTCGGTGAAGAAGTGCAGCACCGGCCGCTTCACCGCGTAGAACGACGCCTGGTCGCTCGGCCCCCAGCCGTCGCCCGATGCGCGCAGGTCGAAGCGCGGCTCACCCGCCGCCCGATTGAGCGAATCGAGCAGGGGCGGGAACTCCTGCGCCGTGGCGGCGCCCAGGACGATCAGCTTGGCGTTCCGTAATCGCCCCACCATGTCCATGTTGAGCATCGCCGTGATCGAATCGACCGGCACGGTCGCGTGTTTCACGTAGTAGTCCGAGCCGAGCGCGCCCAGCTCTTCGCCGCTGAAGGCGATGAACACCACGCTGCGGTCGAGCGGGCGAAGCACCAGCCGCCGCGCCACCTCCAGCAGCGCCGTGGTCCCCGAGGCGTTGTCGTCGGCACCGTTGTGGACCTTGCCGGTCGAGTCGGGGTCGTCCAGCGCGCCAAAGCCACCCGGGCCGAGGTGATCGTAGTGGGCCCCGACGATGATCGCTTGTCCGCGGCGCGCACGCGAGCGGCCGCGCAACACACCGATGATGTTGCGGATCGTCTTGCCGCCGGCGTTGGTGCGGATCGCGATGGGGGCGTCGGGCGCGATGGTGAAGGTCTGGAAGTACGTCCCGGCGGCGCCGCCCGGTGTGAGGCCGATCTTCCTGAACGCCGCGGCGAGATATTGCCCGGCATCTTCGAGGCCCCGCGTGCCCACCCCGCGCCCCTCGCGCGCGTCGGCGGCGAGGTAGCTGAGGTCGTCGAGCGCTCGGTGCGCGGCCGGCGTCAGCGTGTCCTGGGTTTGGCTCACCAGACGCGACGCGAGCAGCAGGCTGGTAAGGATCATACGACAATATCTATCTTTTCCCCGACTTTCACGGAAGCGGTCCGGTGTCCGTTCGCCTGCTGGCACTTATCCCGGTGGCCGTCGCAATCAGTCTCGCGCTGTCGGCGGTCGTGGATGCCACCGGACTGCCGCTGTTCCTCGATACGACCGGGACGATCCTCGCTACCGCGCTCGCGGGGCCGGTGATCGGGATCACGACCGGGGCACTCACTTCCCTGGTGAACAGTCTCCGCAACCCGACGTTCTGGCCGTTCGTCGTCGT